>CALLYL010000281.1 GCA_937859535.1 uncultured Myxococcales bacterium | reverse complement strand
CACCTACCGCTGGGGTGGTCACTCCGCATGGCCAAGTCAATCGCCTACTCCCGCGAGCACCTGGCGGGGGCGGCGCTGGAGACGGCAGCGTCCGTGTTCACGACGGCGAACCTGTGGGCACTGTGCATTCTGTTTGCCGGGTGGGTGATTGGCACGGTGGTGTCTGGCCCCATCGGCATTGCCGCCAATGCGCTGTTGGTCGCTTGGGGTTTGTATGCGAGTTACGAGATATTGACAGAGCTATTTAAGAACGGAAAAGAGTGGGCTGTTCTTTGTTACGAAGCAAAATCGGAAGGCGATTTGAAAGTCGCTGGCGCGGTATTCGCCAAACTCTTCATCGGTGGACTGGCGGATATCTTACAAGTCGTCATCTTGCATCGCACGTTCCGAGCGCTGCGCTCCAAGATCAACAACAAGATCCCCCCGCCTGCTGAAGTCGAGGGATTCAAAAAGGGCGAAGCCAAGGCGGAGAAGCCGAAGGACGAAGCGGCCAAGGACAAAGCGCTGACCGAGCGGGCGAAGGAAGCTAGCGACGCAGCCAAGGACGGGCTGAAGGATGTCGTGGTGGATGGCGCAGCAGCCGTCGCGCCCTCGCATTCGGGTGGTTCGATGTTGCCTGCGCTGGCGATTGTGGGGGGCGTGCTCGTTGTAGGCGGCACGGCGGCTTTGCTCGCATCACGGAGCAGTCGATGACCTGGCCGATACCGCACTTTTGGATCATTGATATTGGCGAAAGTGTGCTTGAGAAGCGGGCGCACAAGAACCAGCGGCATTCCGGCGTTGATATTCACTGCTATGCGGGAACGCCGGTCTTGGTTGCGGCTGCGGGAATTGTGAAGGCTGTCGTGGATGGCCGGAAAAGCAGCAAATCCGAAACACGGGCGGCGGGTTTGTTTGTCGAAATCGACGATACCAAAGAGTACATCTTTCGCTATCTGCATTTGGGCGAGTGCGAAGTCAGCACGGGACAGGACGCAACCGAGGGGCTGTATCTCGGCACGGTGGCTGATGCGCACACGAGCGGGCTCGCGAAGCGTCCGCATCTCCACTTTGAAATCCGGCGTCGGACCGCAGACGGCGGGATTGGCGCAGCCGTCGATCCGCTTCGCCTGCTGCCACCAAGGAGGGCGTAATGGGAACGGAGAACATCGACTGGAAAAACACGGGCATCGGAGCGGCGCAAGTGGTGCTCGGCGTCGCCAAGGCCGCGATTGGGGTGACGGGGGGGCCAGCGGCAGCGTCGGGTGTGGATGGCGCGGTCGGCGGACTCGACAAAGTGCTCGGTGGTGTCGGCGTGGATGATGTCCGGCTGTCGCAGACCGCGCCTGCGCAACCTGCGTCTCCGGCCACGCCAACCACGACACCACCGCCGCAGCCGGTGACGCCGGTAGCGACGGCTCCGATTGTGCCACCGCAAGCGCCGCCGCTTGTGCCACCACAGACGCAGCCCTCGCGGCTGGAGCGGTTCGAGCGCGATGGTCGGCCACTTCCGAGTCCGGCCCCGCCACCTGCGCCGACGGCAGAGGACATGGAGCGGACAAAACTTCTGCGCGCGCTTTCGTCCCGAGGCTGGAGCGATGAAAAAGCGCGGCTTCTGGAAGCGGGACGCTCGACGGAGAGTCTGCGGCTGATTGGGCCGATTGTGGAAGATTCGGGAGTCCGAGTCAGCGCGGTTCCCATCGAGAAAGTGACGGCGCAGCTTGTCAAGGAAGTGCCGGGTCGGGTGAAGGTGAGCGGCACAAGTCCGCCGTGGCTGCTGGTGTTTTCGCGCCTTTGGCACCTGCCTACGTCGGAAAAGCTCGCGATGGAAGACCGTCTGCTTTCGGGAATTGCGGACGACAATCCGCAGCTTCTCACCGCGCGGGAGCAGCTTCCCGAATACGTGACGCTGGCAAGCACTTCTGCGGTGCCGCCAGCCGAGCTGCAACGGGACGTGGGACGACTGTCGAACGATCAGCTGTGGCTGCTCCGTGCAGCCGTCGCTGGCTCAAAGCAAACCGGGGGGAAATAGATGGCTCTCAAGTACACGGTTACCGACAAGCAAGGCAACTTCGTCTGTTCTTTTGTGGAAGCGCCGCTGGACCAGTCGTTCCTTGCCATGGTCGCCGCTGCCGCAACGGAACCGGCCAAAAAGAAGAAAGCGAACGCCAAGAAAAAAGCCGTCGCAGACGCGCAGAAGACCGGGGGGAAGTAGATGGCTCGATATCGCTGGGAGATCAAAACCGCCGACGTGATGTATGCGGGCACGGATGCCACTCCTTATCTGTCGCTGAGCGGCGACAAGGCGACGCTCAAAGAGACGGAGCTGAACGACCCGGATTCCAACAACGATTGGGAAAAGGGGCAGATCAATCACGGCACCATCGAAACCACCGATCTCGGATGGCTCAAGACGGGCACGCTCAAGCACGACGGGTCCGGCGGTGGCCCCGATTGGACCGTCGAATACGTCAAGATCACGAACGACGACGACGGGCGCGAGTGGCTGGCCGGGGTCAACGCCGAGCTGAAGGGCAACAACCCCTTCCGGCTGGTCTTTAAAAACACCAGTCGCGGCCAGTTCGACGAGATGCAGCGCCAGAAGGAGCTGGAAGACGAGCGGCTTCAGCGCGAGCAAGAGCTTGAAGATGCCAAGCTCGCCCGCGAGCGGAAGGTCGAGGACGCCAAGGTCGGCGCGCAGGACTGGAAGGCCGACGCCAAGGCGCGCATGGACCAGCTCAAGGTCGAGATGGAGAAGGCGAAGCTGGAGGCCGAGGAGCAGAAGATGCGCGACCAGCTGGCGCAGTTGCGAGGTCAGGCGGCACCGACTTCGCCAGCCTCGACGACGCCCGCCGCATCGGGCATGCGGACGTATGAAGTGTTTGGCGTCTACGGCGGTCGCCCCGCTCCGCTGACGCAGGCGGTCAACTTCGACCGAGCGAGCGGGCGCGTGCTCGGCGTCAACACGGGCTTCCGTGTGATGGTGACGGACCAACCGAGCGAGGGCTTTGGCCTCGCGGGAACGCCGGGTCGGTGGGCAAGCTTCGTCAGCGGCAGCCCGACGGCCTTCGGTCTGGATGCAGATCGCGGAATCCTCGCGTGGGACGGCTCGCGCGGGCAGGCACTACCGGCAGCGTATTTGTCTCAGCTCTTTGGCGACTGGCGAGGGGCTGTTTACTAACAACACCCGAGAGGGGGGGAACGGAAAATGGCAAAGGACATCACGGTCAGAGTCAACGGACAGAACCCAGACGGCAGCGTGAACATCAGCATGCCCGACGGGGCGAGCAACCCGTTCATGCAGGCGGGCGGGGCATCGTCGGCAATGGTGCCGTACACGCCGTCACCGCTGGCACAGAACGTCGGCTATCGAGCGCGCATTGGCAATGCCGAGGTCATGTTCGCGTCGGAAGCCGACTTCCTGAAGGCCGATAAAGCGTGGCGCGAACAGATGCAGATCAACAACGTGCCGACGCTGGGCGGTAGCCAGAGTGGGGGCGGCACCAGCTGGCTGCGCACCGGCGCGAGCGTTGCCGAAGCAGCGGGCGCGTACATGAATGGCCGCGCCATTCGCAAGCGCATCACCGATGTCGACGATGCACTCGAGGACTCGCGAAACGCGCAGGCCGCAATCAGCAATTTGCAGACGAAGTACCCGGATCTGGCTCCAGCGCTCGCCGATGCCTTCCGCGCTGAGCGTGACGCGACGATCGCCATGGTGCGACTGCTCGAAGACCAGCTCCTTGCTGTGGACATCCAGACCGGCGCAGGCGTCGCGCGAGCCGTCTCCGAAATGTGGGACGGCAGCAGCACGAGCAGCGTCATGGGAAACGCTCGCCACTGCACGCCAGCTGGC
>CALLYL010000280.1 GCA_937859535.1 uncultured Myxococcales bacterium | reverse complement strand
GTTCGCAGCTCGGCCCCCGCCATCAGCGTGAACATGCCGTAGTTCGGATAGAAGGGCTCGGGCGTGATCACCTCATCGCCAGGGTCGCAGATGGCGAGCAGCGTAAACAGAATCGCTTCCGATCCACCGGTAGTGACCAGTAGGTCGCGTTCTTCAATGGGCACGGCCAGTCCAAGCGAGCTGTAGTAGCGGGCCAGCGCCTGGCGATACGGATACAAACCTGCCGATGGCGAGTAGCTCAGCACCTCGCCCGGCTCAAGTCGCGCCCGATTCACAAATTCCGTCGGTGTCGCAATGTCAGGTTGGCCAATGTTGAGGTGATAAATCTTTAGACCACGCTCACTTGCGCGACGGGCCAGCGGTTCAAGCTTGCGGATTGGACTCGCCGGGGCGTTTTTTCCTCGCTCGGACAACCGACCAAAAGGGGCAGCGGACATACGGACTCCTTCATGCGTGGCGACGACAATCGCCACTCCTCTTCGATAACATGGAATGCCGCTCGCTCGATACGGGCTTTCCGCTGTGCACCCGGTCATGTCATGCGTGCGACATTTTCGAGCGGGAGGTTTGGCGGCTGTTTATAGTGCCGTGCATGAGCAAATCGCCCGCTAGTCCCCCGTCCGAACACGTCCATGGCCCCGACTGCAATCACGACCATGATCATGGGGATTTAGACCCGAACGTGTTTTTGTCGCGCCAGCCGTTTATTCGTCAGGATCCGAAGATCGGACGCAACGATCCGTGCTCTTGCGGCAGCGGCAAAAAGTACAAGAAGTGCCACGGAGCGTAGCTTCCGCGATTCGGTCACGCGGCCAGGCCCCGCTCAGCTACGGAAACAGCCGCGTGGTCGTCCAGCTCTCATCGGTGTTGCGTTCATAGACCAGCCGGTCGTGCAGCCGACCCGAGTGGCCTTGCCAAAACTCCATTCGATGGGGAACGAGCAAGAAGCCGCCCCAGTTCGCTGGACGCGGAATCTCGATGCCGTCAAATCGCGACTCCATCTCGGCGACTCGCTTCAGCAGCACCTCACGAGATCGGAGCGGCGCGCTTTGCTGCGAGGCCCATGCCCCAACTTGGCTGAGTCGGGGTCGGCTCTGAAAGTACGCGTCCGAGTCGGTTTCGCTGAGCCGTTCAACCGTTCCCTCTGCACGAACCTGCACTTCGATTCGTGGCCAGAAAAAGCACATCGCCGCCCGTGGGTTTTGCGAAAGCTCGTGGCCTTTGCGAGAGTCGTAGTTCGTGAAAAACACGAGCCCGCGATCATCGATGGCCTTGAGCAGGACCATTCTCACCGATGGAAAACCATCTGGAGTGGTCGTGCCCAACGCGACCGCAGTCGGGTCGTGGGTCACGTCTTCCTTGGCACGAGAAAAGTAGACCCCAAACAGGGCAATTGGATTCGTGTAACCAGAAAGGACCATGGCTATTTCGTCACGCTCAGCTTGAGTAGGCCGTCGATGTCGTCTTGGCCAAAGCCAGCTTCTCGCAAAATGGTCTGGCTGTCTCGCCCGTGCGTTGGGGGCGCTCCGCACGGCAGGTTGCGTGGACGGAGCGGGGTCCGCACCTGCGGTAACGGATGACTCGGCGAATTGCTTTGCGGATTGCCGTCGAAGAACACCGCACGGTCGCGGTGCAGTGGATGGTGCCGTACCTCGCTCGGCGTGAGCACCGGTTCCACACAGGCGTCCGTAGTCGCAAAGATCGACTCCCACTCGGCCCGGGTCTTTTGCAAGAAAATGGCCTGTAGCTCGCCGCGCAGTCGCTCCTGTTCGTCTGGGGGAGCGAGCAGCTCGCTTGGATCGATCGGACGACCGAGGACGTGATTCAAGTGGGCCCAGAACTTCGGCTCGAGGGCGGCCACCGCGAGGAACTTGTCGTCGCTGGTACGATACACGCTGTAGCAAGCCATGCCGCCGGTGAGCAGATCCGAACCCCGCTGCGGTGCGGCTGCCTCGGGCTGTACCTCCAGGTTGCCGAAGTCGGGGATCAAAAAACTCAGCGTGCCTTCACACATCGAGATGTCGAGGTGGCTACCCTCACCCGTATGCTCGGCCTTGCGCAGCGCGGCGAGGATTCCCACCGCCGCCCACAGTCCACCCGCTCCTAGGTCGGCAAGCTGAATCGGCAGTGGATGCGGTGGTGCCTGCGGACTTGGCCCCGACATCGCCAGTACCCCCGCGAGCGCTGCGTAGTTTAGGTCGTGCCCGGCTCGTTCCCGATACGGACCATCCTGCCCGTAGCCCGAGATCGAACAGACCACCAGTGCGGGATTGTGCGCATGTAGCACCTCAAGTCCCAAACCCAATCGCGCCAGCACTCCAGGCCGAAAACTCTCGACGAGCACATGATAGTGCGGCAGCAGTCGGAGCAGTGCCTTTCGTCCCTCGGGATGCTTGAGGTCCAGGCACAGTGAGCGCTTGTCGCGATTGAGCGCCACAAAGCGGCCGGACAGTCCCGGATCTTCACCCGAGCCAGGCCCCGTTGGTGGCATCAGTCGAAGGTAGTCACCCACATGAGGATCTTCGACCTTGTCGACCTGCGCCCCCAGGTCCGATAGCACCAGCGTGCAATACGGACCGGGCAGGAGCCGCGACAGGTCAAGGACGCGAACGCCAGAGAGCGGCTGCATGGATTTGTGCGGAAATAGCGAGGGGAGAGGGAGCGGCGGCGATTAGCCGAGTGCGAACAGCTTCTGGAGCTTCATCGCCAGCATCGGATCGCCAGCGACCTTGAGCTTGCCAGTCATGAATAGCTGCATCCCGAGGGCCGGGTTCTTGAGCATGTTCACGAAGTCAGCGTTGGCGACTTCGATCGTGCAGTTCGCACCGGGCTTGACGCCCTTCGTGATCGCGGGACCAGCCGACGAGAGATCGACGTTCCATTCGCCGCCGCCATCGCCAGTGATCTTGAACTGATAGATCGCGTTGATCTCGCGGGCCTTGTCCGGCGACGCGGTGATCTTCGGGGGGAGGATGGTGTCGAACAGTTCAGCAGCAGACTGAGGCACAGCCATGGGTTCGGGCTCCTATCGGTATGGTTTTGCACAGCGTGGTGCAGTCAACACTTCGGGTAACACGCGCCCGCCACGACTGTCAATCGGTGCGCTCCTAGACCATGTGGTCGGTCCGCCCGGACGCTCACAACGACATGCGGGTTTCGGTGTTGAAATGTCGCTTGCGTTCGTACTACGTTGGCGGCAGTTGGGAGGATTTCGCCATGTCCGAACGTCGTTCCGAAAGCCAGTCCTCGGTTCCTCTGCTCGATGAATCAGCGAGAGAACAAACCCCCTTCCGTGCAGCATCGTCCATGAAACGAACTGCACGCGTGGCTCGGTCGGCGCTTTTGCTCGGCTGCCTTGGTCTGGCCACCCAGTTCACCTGTGGCAACAATCGTGGCGACGGAGATCAATCTCTTGATGAGGAGAATCCGGATCAGCCGCGCTTGGTGTCGCTGACGCTAAAGCCAAACAACGACATCCTGCTAGTCGATCTAAATACAGAGGGAACCAAGCCGTTCACGGTACGTGGTCTGTATTCCGATGGATCGAGCGCGGACTTTACCCGCAAGGTGCGCTGGTCACTCGACAACACCGCTGTCGGGAAGTTCAGCGGGCCGACGTTCAAGAGTGCCGTTCTTGACAAGAATAAGGTCGATTTTACGAAGGTCGTTGCGAAAGTCACCGATGGTGGCCGAGACCTTGCAACGGTGGCCAACCTGACCGTGGTGTGGCTGCGAACGACGGGCAACTCGCAGGACTTCTTCTTCAGCTTGCCGTACAAGATCTCGCCGGTGACGAAGCCGCTGACGTTTTCCACGCAGGTGCAGTCGCTTGACGTGTTCTTTGCCGTTGATACCACCGGCAGCATGGGCGGAGAGATCAATCAGCTCGTGTGAAGCTTGCAGGGCACCATCATTCCGGGTGTGAAGGCGGCGGCGGCCAAGGATGCCTGGTTTGGCGTTGGCTCCGTCGATGATTGGCCCTATGGCAGCTACGGTTCGGCGGGCTGCAACGGTGTTCACGATCAGCCGTTGGTTCTTTTGCAAGGAATGACCGACGACGTGATGAAGGCCCAGAACGGCGTGCAGCAGCTCCTGCGTGGTAGCTCGCCGGCGGGTTGCGGTGCCGACACTCCCGAGGGTCAGATGGAGGCGCTCTATCAGATCGCCACCGGTGACGGCCAGATGAACGCCGGTGCCAACGTACCGGCCAATCACAAGGGCATCGGTGGCGTCGAGTTCCGGGATGGTGCGTTGCCGGTCGTGGTTTCGATCAGCGATGCCTCGTTCCATGATGTGGGCGACATGCCGCCACGGACTTGCTATGGCTCGTCGGTCAGCTACTCCGGTGAAGTGGCGAAGTTTGCGCACTCACGGCAGCAGACGGCTGATGCGATGAACAAGATCTGCGCCAAGTCGGTCGGGATCTCGGCGCTCCTGTCGAGCGAAGAGAACTGCATCGCAACCAAGGATCTGACCTATTTCGCCAAAGAGACGGGCGCGATGGTTCCTCCGGAAGCGTGGGATGTGCCGATGCGGCCGAATGGCTGCGCTGCTGGCAAGTGCTGCACCGGTCTGCGTGGTGCTGGCGAAGACCCCGATGCCAACGGCCTGTGTCCGCTGGTGTTTAAGGTTCAGTCCGATGGGACCGGCGTTGGCGATCAGGTCACGGCGGGCATCGCCCAGCTTGCCCAGTTTGCGAGCTTCGATGTCGTGACGGATGTGGTTGGCGAAAAGCAGGGTGAAAAAGGCGAGCTGATTCCCGATGGGAAGACCACCGCCGAGTTCATCAAGAGCATTACGCCGCTCGACGCTCTACCGCCGCCGCCACCGCCGTTTATTCCGGCCCCGGTGATGACCGAAAAGGGCTTCTCGAAGGTGGTACCGGGCAGCTTTGTGCGCTTCAACGTGACCGCGCACAACGAGATCGTCAAAGAGACGTTCCGTCCGCAGGTTTTCCACGCCACCATCCGTGTTCGCGCTGGTGGTTGTGCAAACCTCGACTCTCGTGACGTCATCATTCTGATCCCACCCGTGGCACCAACGCCGGGCTAAGTCCTACCGCTGCGGTGGGGGCCTCCTCTTTGCTGGCAGCATCGCCAGCACTTTTCATCCTCTGAACGATCTTCCAGACGTGGTAGAAAGCCCGACGTGAAGATCTTGGCGATCGATACAGCGACGCAGCTCTGTGGGGTCGCAGTTCTGGATACCGTCACCGGACGATCGGCTTGTCGGCGTCAGGCTGTGACCACGCACTCGGAAATGTTGCTATCGCTCGTGTCCTGCTGTCTGGATGAACTACAGCTAGTACCGGGTGAACTGGGGGCGGTGGCACTCGGTGCTGGGCCGGGATCGTTTACCGGGCTGAGGATTGGCTGTGCGACGGCAAAGGGCCTGTGTTACGCGCTGTCGATTCCACTCGTGATGGTGTCTTCGCTGCGTGCCTTGGCCGAGTCATTTGTGGCGCGAGGTTCGGTGCTGGCGGCGCTCGATGCGTTTCGTGGTCAGGTCTATGCGCAGCTAGTGCCTTCATCGGTGATGAGCCCACGACTGAAGATGCTGCTGGAAAAGCAGCCCGAGCTTCTGGTCGATGCTGCGTGGAATCCAGACGAGCTGGCGACGCTGCTTGATCCGGTTGCGGGTGAGCTGTGGCTGTGTGGCGGCGGCATTTCGCGTTACCCGCAACTGGGTCTTGTGCCGCAGTCGTTGACGGATGCCGACCATGCGCCTGATCCCTTGGTGATTGCACGTCTGGGTCTGGAGATGCTGGCGAGTGGGCAGGTGGCCCACTTGGCGAGCGCTCTGCCGACGTACGTGACCGTCTCCGCTGCCGAAGCCAGCAGTCCTTCCTTGGCCGAGGTTCGCGCACAGGAGATCGTGACATGGACGCGGTGATTGGACTGGGATCAAATCTGGGCGATCGACTGCGTCATCTGCGATTGGCAGCGGCCGAACTGATGCGGGTGGGTCGCGTCCAGTCACGCTCAGCGGTCTATGAAACGGACCCCGTGGGCGGTCCACCGCAGCCGCGCTATCTGAATGCAGCGCTGTGGCTGGCGACAGAGCTGCTGCCCGATGCGCTTCTCGGGGTTTTGCACGGCATCGAGCGCCACGCGGGACGGTTTCGCGATGGTGCGCGTGATCAGCCACGAACGCTCGATCTGGACATGCTTCTGCTGGGCAAGCGCGGGGAAGTGGTGGTGGTCACGAACGATTTGGTGGTGCCGCATCCGCGCCTACATCAGCGAGCGTTTGCCCTGCGGCCCGTGCTTGACCTGTCGCCGAAGTTGGTTCATCCGGCTCTCGGTGTGCCACTGTCCGACCTGCTGGCCAGCTTGCCGTGCACGGAACATCAGACACAGCCCATTGGCTGGTTGTAGTATCGAGAGTTGCTGATGGACGCGGACTCGAACCTGCTTGCACACCTAACCGCTGCCGGAGAGCTGCTACGCGGCAACCAGATGGCCGAGGCGGGGGCGGAGATCGCGGCGGCGTTGCGGATCGCACCGTCCGACGTGCGAGCGCTGAACCTGCTTGGGCTGTTGCGGTTTCAAAGTGGGCAGGTCGATGAGGCGTACGCGGTGTACTCGCGGCTCGTTACGGAGCATCCGGCCGATCCAGCGCTGCGGCTGAACCTTGGGCTGTGTGAGCTGCGCCGTGCTCAACCCGAGCAAGCAGTGGTGCATCTGTCATTGGTCGTGCGCAGCGAGCCGGACAACCTGCGAGCACTCAGTTATTACGGCCTATCCTTGCTGCGGGCCGGTCGACTGATCGAGGCGCGGCCGATTCTGTTGCGGGCCGGTCAGCACGAGTTGGTTGCCGAAGTAGACCTCAAGCTAGGTTCTCAGCCGCGCAAGGGTGATCCAGTGGTCGAGGACGAGACTCCCCTGCTCAAACCTCCCCGGATTGTGCAGCCACTCGTCGAGGAACAGCCGCTTCCAGCCGCTCCACCGCTCACCGACGTGCTTGCCGCCGCGACGATCGGTCAGGCACCCGCAGCGTTTTCGTTGACCAGTGATGGCCTGTTGCTGGTCCGTGTGCTCGGTCAAGTCCTTGTGCGAGGCGATGGTGTGCTCGCCAGCGTGGGAACACTCGAGTTCGTGCCGCTCTCGGAGGAGGTCGCCGAATCGGATTCGCCGGCTCCCGATGCTGCTGCAACGGCTTCGTTGTTTCGGGCAGAGGGTCGCGGGGAGCTGCTGCTGTCACCGCAAGGTGGTCGCTTTATGCCGCTCTCGCTACACGATGGCGAAGTGCTTCATCTGACCGAATCCTCGCTGGTGGCGTGTTCGTCTTCGCTTTTTCCACCACCGGCGGCGACGTCGCGCCGTGAGGATGAGTTGCCGTGCCTTCGACTGATCGGCCCCGGAGAGCTGGTCTTGCGGTCGCCTGGGGAGCTGCATGCTCTGGTCGTACGTCCGGGGCAGAGCGGATATTTCGACGAGGGCTGCGTGCTGGCTTGGACATCCAGCGTCACCATCGCACGAGATGCTGGGTCAGGCGACGATACCGATGGACACTTGGTGTGCTCCGGCCATGGCCATGTTTTATTGTCGGTGGCGAGTCGGTAGGTCGAGTCGTGCTACGTCTTGGGCTGCTGGTTTGCGCACTCGCCTTGGCGGGACTTTCATCGTGGTCGGCTGAAGCCGCGAGCCCGGTGCCGCCATCGGCCGAGAGCGAGCTGCTCCACCGTCGACTTGAGTTGGAGGGCGTGGTCGAGTGGCGTGGTGGTCAGCACGGCTGGATGCAGCTCCTGCCATCCCAGCGACCGCCCAAGGTGACGGTGCTGCATCTTTGGTCACCGCGCTGTGGGCCGTGCGTTGCGGAGCTGCCGCTTCTGTCGCGGATGATTGACGCATGGCGGAGCGAGCCTGCCGTCCGTTTCTTGGTGGTAGCCGACCATGGCGACGACGGCGATGGCAGTGAACTGCTTGCGTTTGTGCAAAGCCATCCCGCCCTGTGGAGGTCGCTGCCGCTCTTGCGGTTGCGCGACCAGCGGCTCCGTGACGCGCTCGGCGTGGCGGTGCAGCCATTGACGATGTTGCTCGATGAACAGAAGGTGGTGCGGCAGGTCTTCGTCGGACCCCTGTCTGGACGAAACCTCGGCAGTGCGATTGCTCGTCTTTGCGAGGCGGTCCGTTAGCTACAAGCCATATTTCTCGACGCGGCGGAGCAGTGCGAATCGCGAGATTCCCAGGATCTCGGCAGCCTTCACTTTTTTCCCTCCCGCCATGCGCAGCGCTTCTTCGAGTAGTCGGCGCTCGAGGTTCTCCAGCGTGTCGCGACCAGGCTCGAACGTGACGGTGAGCCCACTAGCGCTTTTGGGCCCAAACGACTGTGGCGCAACGAGCTGCCGCTGCACGGTAATCTCGGCGACGCGAGGCGGCAGAAGCTCTGGGCCAATCTGACCCGCGCCCATGGGTGCCAAGATCGCCGCCCGTTCCATCAAATTGCGTAGCTCGCGGACGTTGCCCGGGAAGTCATAGCGAAGGAGCAGCTCGCTCGTTTCGCGATGGAGGTCGAGCGTTTTGCCCATTCGCTCCCCAAACTCGCTGAGGAAGTGCTGAGCCAGCAGCACGATGTCCTCGCCGCGATCGCGCAACGCCGGAATCTGGATCGGAAACACCGACAGCCGATGATACAGATCGAGCCGAAACTTCTTTTCGGTGACGAGCTGCGACAAGTCACGATGGGACGCCGCGATCACCCGCGCTTCCAGTTGAATGGGTCGCACGCCACCGACGCGCTCGAAGGTTCGCTCTTCGAGAACCCGCAGCAGCTTCCCTTGCAACACCGGCTCCATGTCACCGATCTCGTCGAGTAGGACGGTGCCCCGGGCAGCGACCTCAAGTCGACCAGGCTTGAGCCGTTCAGCACCGGTAAACGCGCCTTTTTCATGACCAAATAACTCGCTCTCGGCCAGTGGAGCGGGCAGAGCCACGCAATCGATCGCAACGAAGGGCTCGGCGGCCCGCGATGACATGGCATGGATGGCGCGGGCACCAACACCCTTGCCAGTGCCACTTTCGCCACACAACAGCACGGTGGTGTCTGGAGACTGGGCGACCTCTTGGATCCGGGTGCGAACCTCTCGAATGCTCGCCGACTCTCCGAGGAACTCTTGAGAGAGGCCGCTCTGGCTCGTCGCGGATGGTGCAGGTGTGGCTTTCAGGGTGGCTCGGGCGACGCGTTCTGCCTCGATCACTCGTTCGACGACGTCAGCCAACGCTGTCGATTTGGGGACGTAGTCGCTGGCCCCCCGTCGCATCGCTTCGACGGCGTTATCGATGGTGCCGTATGCGGTCATCATCAGCACGGCGGGCGTCGGGCGAAGCTGCCGCAGTGGCGGAATCAGATCCAGCCCTGTGCCGTCAGGCAGCATGTAGTCGAGTACGACCAAGTGGTACGGATGGCGGCGCGCACGATGCAGGCCCTCGGCGGCAGTTGTCGCCACATCGGCTTCGATGCCGCGACGACCAAGCAGCCGCTGTAGCGCCCGTGCATATGTCTCTTCGTCATCGACAATCAGGGTGCGGCAGTCGCTCATCAGCCACCTCTTGGCTCGTTTTGCAGGATCTCGCGGAAGCGATCTCCGTCGAGAACTTCGTGCTCTAGGAGTTCCTTTGCGGCCTGTTCAATCGCCGGACGATGGCTGCGCACCAGTTGGCGGGCTCGTTCGTATTGGGTATCGAGAAGCGCTCGCACCTCTTGATCCACCGCCCAGGCTGTTTCGTCGCTGACCTCGCGGTTGGCAAAGCCCTGGACGTCTAAAAACTGGCCTCGTCCGCTGTCGAAGGCCTGAAGACCCAGCGACTGCGACATTCCAAACTCACTCACCATTCGTCGTGCCATCGAAGTGGCTCGCTGCAGATCGTCTTGCGCACCCGTCGAAATATCCGACAAGAGTTCTTCTTCGGCAGCCCGTCCCCCGAGGAGCACCGTGATTCGGTCGAGTAACTCGCTACGGGTCAGCAAGTAACGATCGCCTTCCTTTTCATTCGGTTGTTGCATCGTGTAGCCGAGCGCTCCAATTCCGCGAGGCACAATGCTGATCTTTTTTACCGAATCAGCCGACGGCAGGCTCGTGGCCACCAGCGCGTGACCGCACTCGTGATAGGCAACTACTTGTTTGTCTTTGGGAGAGAGTCGGCGCGATTTGCGCTCCAAACCAGCAACGACGCGCTCCAGTGCTTCTTGAAAATCGCACTCGGCCACCGCATCCGCTTTGCGACGAGCTGCCAGCAGCGCCGCCTCATTGACCAGGTTGGCCAGATCGGCACCGACGAGTCCAGCGGTCATCGCCGCTACTTTGTCGAGTCGCACGTTCTCAGCCAGCACGACCTTTTTGGCATGGACCTCGAGGATTTCGGTGCGATCTTCGAGCGTTGGGCGATCGACTACCACTCGTCGGTCAAAGCGACCAGCCCGCAGCAGCGCTGGATCAAGGATTTCCGGCCGGTTCGTCGCCGCCATGATGATGACGCTGGTACTGGTGTCGAAGCCGTCCATCTCCGTCAAGAGCTGATCAAGCGTCTGCTCTCGCTCCTCGTGGGCTACCACTGGTCCAGCGACGCCGCGTGCCCGTCCGATCGCATCTAGTTCGTCGATAAAGATGATGCACGGGGCTTTTTGTTTGGCCTGCGCAAACAGGTCACGCACCCGCGCCGCACCGACGCCAACGAACATCTCGACGAACTCAGAGCCCGAGATCGAAAAGAACGGTACCTTGGCCTCACCCGCGACGGCTCGCGCTAGCAGCGTCTTGCCGGTTCCTGGGGGACCGACGAGGATTACGCCGCGTGGGATGTGACCGCCGAGACGGGTATAGCGGTCCGGCGAGCATAAAAAATCGATGATTTCGAGCAGCTCTGCCTTGGCTTCACGCTGTCCTGCCACGTCGGCAAAGGTCACGCCGGTGCCCGCTTCGCCCCACTCTTGGGCCTTGTTCTTGCCGAAATTAAAGACCGAGTTCGAGATCCCTCCCAGACCCCCGCCTCGTCGCATCAACCAGTTCGCCAAGAAGAACAGCATCACCATCGGCAGCACCCACGACCCTATCGTCACCAGCAGCGACGGAGTCGACACGGCGTCGAATGGGATTTTCTTTTCGACGAGTTTGAGCACCAGGTCGCGCTCCGCCGTTTCGAGTCGCCCGGTGCGATAGAGCGGGCCCCGGCCTTCCTTGCCCTCGTTGCCTTCACCCACGATCGTGTCGACTTGGAAGCTGACGCGCCGCAGCTTGCCTTGCTCGATGAGCGTGGCGAACTGATCGAACGAGACCCGCTTTTCAGAAAGTCCCATCAGGCGGGGCAGCCCGACCAGCAGCATCAGCAGCAGCAGAAACAGCCACAGCTTCGGCGACGAACCGTTTGACAGCCCCGAGTCCCCCGGGTTGCCTGAGCCACCCGAGCTACGTCGATCCGTTCCCGATCGCGAGGAATTGGAACCCGTACCTCTTTCGGGGCGACTGTCGCTCTGACGGGAAGAAGTGGGCTTGGCTAGCAGCAGTAGAAGGCGACGAATCATGTTGGCTTCCGAGACAGCACCGTCTGTATCCACAAGGAGCGTCGGCGCTGTGGCCAGACTGTACTCGCTCTTCACGACCACCGCCACCTGCCTGTAGGTCTTGTGGCGACCAAAAAGGGAGGAATTGAAAAACCCCCGCAAAGTCCGCATAGTAGTGCTTGTATGTCAGCTAAACTTCCCGTCGCAGACCGTATCGCATCCGAACTCCTCCACTGGTTGCCGAAGCAGGCTTGGAGCCGTGGCATGGGCTGGGCCTCTCGGCTTCAGGTTCCTCGCCCGATCCGCGATCCGCTGTACCGAAGCTTTTCAATGGCTTACGGGATCGACCTCGGCGAGCTGGACCGACCCCTGGGGGAATTCGATCGTTTCGACGACTTCTTTTGTCGCCCGTTGCCCGATGGTGCCCGGTCGATTTCAGCACAGCAGGATGCGCTGATTACCCCCTGTGATGGTGTGCTAAGCGCCTACGGGGTATCCCAAGATGGCCTATGTATTCACGCAAAAGGCCAAGAATACACGGTCGCCGGACTACTCAATGATGAGGTAGCCGCTCAGCGATTTATCGGTGGAATGTTTGCGACCATTTACCTGGCACCGCACAACTACCACCGTGTCCACAGCCCGCTTGACGGGCAGATCATCGGCTATCGCCATGTGCCAGGGGCGCGGTATCCAGTGAACGCACTGTCGGTGCGGACCGTACCTCGGCTGTTTCAGCGCAATGAGAGGTTTATCACCTACATCCGGACCAACTATGGCGATGTTGCACTTGTGATGGTCGCAGCTACCGGCGTTGGCAATATCACGGTAAGCTATGAGCCTGCCCTGGCTACGCCAGCAGGCGGACCAGATCGGGGGGCGTGTATTTACGAACACGGCCAGGAAAAGCCAATCAGCAAGGGGGCGGAGCTTGGCAAGTTTCATCTGGGCTCGACCGTCATCATGCTGTTTGAGCGCGGGCGGGCATCGCTTGATGTCCCCGCTGGAACCGTTGTCCGTCTGGGCCAACCGATTGGGCAGCTAACGCTCAACAAACAGGGTCAGACATCTTGAGCACCAAGCAGCGCATTCCGAGCGACGATTTGTCGTTTGAGCCCGACGAACTGGCCGAGGTCGGTGCCGTCCTGGCTCCAGCTAGCCAGGGGGGCGAGCGAGAAGAGTCGGCCAGCGGCAGGACGCCGGCGTCCGCGATGCCCTCGTTTGACGATCAGGTGGATGCGGCGTTCTCTGAAGAAGAGACGGCCGAAAAGCAGCCATCGATCTCTGACGACGTGGACCTTCATGGGGACATGGCGGCACTGGGCGACGGTGACGTTCCGGTCGACCCGTTTCCGGCGGCCAGTGCGCAGGCAGCAGTGGTCAGCGTCAACCCTTCGCGCCGATCGGTCCCTGGTCAAGCCAAAAGCTCCGCCGGAGAGATCGAAGATCTAACGCCGCCCGCGTTACACACCGAGACGGCCAATCTTCCATCGGTGATCTTCGACGATTCGCCTTTTGGGGACGAAGCCAAGCCAGCGCTCGAAGATGGCCAGCCGATCACTCCGTATGTGGCTGCCGTTGCTGCCGCGATGGATGGGCAACAACAGGCGGTCGCAGACGCCGTCCTCAGCTCGTCTCCACCACCGAGTGACAATGCGCTGCTGGTTTCCGTGCAAAATGAGAGCGCCGGTAGTCTCGCCAGCGTGCCTCACGGCCGTTCGTCCACGGCGACCGGGTCTGTTTCCGGCGATGACCACGATGATCTGTTTTCGGAGCCGGTATCACCGTCAGGGGCCACGCCAGTGGTCCATCTTGATGACGCCGAGTTTCATCTCGTCGAAGATCATGACGATGCCCATGGTTTGGCCTCAGGGCGCACACCGGTCGCCGAGCAGAGCCAAGTCAACGGGATTGGTGAGCCGATCACCAGTGCACCCCCCGTGGACAGCAACCCCAGTGCGTGGATGGCTGCGTCCGCTGCAACTCCACCAGCAGCGGGCCCCGTAGGCGCGATCGACTCGGAGTGGAATAGCGGTACCGATGCTGATAGTGGTCCAGTCACCACTGTCTCTGTCGATGAGATTGATACGGTAGGCGGTGATACCACGGAGACGGCACCGCTTGCCGGAGAAGCTGCCAGCGACACTCAAGCTGCCGAGATAGCTGCTGTGGCCAACCAGTCCAGCCCATCGCGGGAGTCGGGGCCCCGTCGTCCTAGCGCGAGCGCTGTGACGGCGGCACCTCCACCCCCACCGGCGATGGCCAGTCGCCCGGCACCGCCGCCCCCGCCCCCGGCTGCCACTCGTCCGAGCGCACCGCCTCCACCTCCTGCTCAGGTGGTGAAGCCTGCTGCTGCGCCGATCGCCAAGTCGAGCCATGCCCCGGCCTCGCTGCCGAACTTTGGTGAAGACACCAAGCTCAAGAAGAAGCGGCGCAGCAAGCAGTGGTTCGAGGAGATCTTCGACGAAGACTACCTTCACACGTTGCCATTTTTGACGCCCCAGCAGACCGAGCGAGAGGTCGAGTTCCTGCTCGGCGCGCTCGAGATGCCGTCGGGCTCGCGACTCCTCGATATTGGCTGCGGCTACGGTCGACACGCCATGGAGCTGGCCGCCCGTGGGTTTCGCACGGTCGGATTGGATCTTTCGCTACCTCTTTTGATTCGGGCCACTGATGCGGCGAGACGCGTCGGTGTGAACGTCGACTTCGTGCATGGCGACATGCGCGATATGACCTTCGAAAACGAGTTCGACGGAGCCTACTGCTTCTTTAGCACCTTCGGTTATTTTGACGACGAAACCAACCGCCGCGTTGCTGCGGGCATCTGCCGATCACTCAAGCCAGGCGGCCGCTTGGTGCTCGATCTCATCAATCGCGACTGCTTGATTGGCGACCTGCCGACACGGGTTTGGTGGCAAGGTCATGGCTGCGTGGTCCTCGAAGAAGTGGATTTCAACTACTTCACCTCGCGGCTCGAAGTGCAGCGCCAAATCATCCTGGAAGACGGTCGGCAGCTCGTCCAAGACATTTCGATTCGCTCCTACAGCCTTCATGAGATCGGCAAGATCCTGCACCATGCCGGTTTCCGCGTGCTTGAGGTGTCGGGGAGCTTCGAGCTGCGCAATCGCTTCTATGGCACAGAATCACGCCAGCTCCTGATCGTCGCTGAGAAGCGACTGCCAGATGCTGCTGTCTAGCCGCCGCTGCGGTTCCGTGTAAGAAACTTCCTTCATGCGCTACATGACGTCCCCTCCGCGTTCTCTGTCTCGGCTTGTTTTGGCTGGCCTCGCGATGGTTGCGTGTAACAAAGCGACGCCACCTCCGACTGTCGCCACCCCCTCGCCGACCGCAGCCGTAGCATCGCCAGCGCCCGCCGCAGCGCCGGTG
>CALLYL010000279.1 GCA_937859535.1 uncultured Myxococcales bacterium | reverse complement strand
CCAGATGAAGACTGCCTGGGAAGAGTGCCGTTTGGTTGCTCCTGGTTTTGCTCTCTGGGAGGGATTGACCGAAGATATAAGCCACTGCTAGCATCGCCTCGCAGTTGCGCCATAGAGTTATTGTCGACGTTAACCTTCATCGCTTGGACAGGGTACCGTCGACAGGCATGCGACAAGCTCCTCATTAATGAGTTGTGGCCGCCAACTGTGACATCGCTTTCCAGGCAATTGTTCTGACCGCCATGGCTACACATCCTTCCTCCGCTTCCTCTCGCTCAGCCGATCCCCCTGGACGGATTGGGCTCCTTTGTCAGCGTTACGTTCGTTTTGCAGCACACAACGCTGGCTGGATCTTGCTTGCAGCCCTGATTTTTGGTGCGGCGGCGGCCACGCTAGCGGTGCGATTGGAGCTTCGTACGGACCTAGCGGAGTTATTGCCATCGGCTCATCCAGCTGTTCAAGCGGTGCGAAGGATTGCTGGTAGGCAGAAAAGTGCGACGAACCTGGTGCTGATCCTGGACTGTCCTGATGCTGCTTCGAACAAGCGGTTCTGGATGGCCCTCAAGCCTGAGTTAGAGAAACTCGTACCTACGGTGTTTTCGCAGATTCAGTGGAAACCTGATGACGAGATACCGAGGTTCGCAGCCAAGTGGAAATGGCTGTACGCTGATATGAAGGAACTTGAGAGATCGGAGACACTGCTAGATCGCAGCCTCGCTCGACGGAAGTCACCGCTTTTTATCGACTTGGAAGGAGATGCAGAGGCAGAACTCACCGCTCTGCGTAAAGACATCGATGCGAAGCTTCCAACGGTAGCCGAACAGGTCGATGCCAGCGTATTTTCTAAGAATGAAAATGGTATCAACTCTATCGGGATCATGATGTGGCGGCAGCGAGATGGCTTTGGCACGATGGGCGATCATCAAACGCTCAAGGCGGTCAAAGACGTAGTGGCCAAGGTCAATCCTTCCTCATTTCATTCCGGCCTTAGGGTTCTTTATACCGGCCACATTGCGATGGCGATATCTGAGCAGAAGACAATTCAGGACAATATCACCTTTGCGACTATCGTTTGTATTACATTGATAATGTTGGTTATTTATTTGCATTTTAGACGTGTGGGGATTTTGTTTGTAATTGCACTTCCGGCTATCTATGGAGTGGTCTTGTCTCTTGCTTTGGCTGAAGTTACAATTCAATATCTTAATATCAATACCGCTTTTCTGATATCGATTATTCTTGGCAACGGAATCAATGCACCGATCGTTCTGCTAGCTCGTTATGGAGAAGAGCGAACTAGTGGATATTCGGTTGAGGAATCAATAGCTCATGCAATGACAAACACTATGCTTGGAACCGCAACAGCGATGCTTGCTGCCAGCATTGCGTATGCAAGCCTGATGTTCACAGATTTTCGTGGTTTCAGTCAGTTTGGTTTGATTGGTGGCGCAGGAATGGTGCTGGTTTGGATTGCCACCATGCTCTTTGTGCCTCCGCTATTAGTTCGCAGTGAGCATCACTTTGCCGGGATTTTCACTCCAAAACCCAGCTTATGGCATGTGCCGTTTTCATTCTTGGGTCGTCTGCTGGCTGCTCATCCCATCCGGATTGCACTTGGTGCGTGTGCGTTGTTTGTTGTGGCGCTGGTCCCTCTCCGTCCCTATTTAGCGGACCCTATTGAATGGAATTTCAACAATCTACGCAGTGATGATGGCGAGAATAGTCATTTATGGGGCCGGATGGAGTCTCTTGGGATGGCGAACCTTGGTGCGGGCTACATTGGGAATAATGGGGTTCTCCTTGTTGATAAGCCAGAGCAGGCCGATATTGTAGCGCAAGTTATGCGCCAAACAGATGCCGCACGCGGTGATAAGCATACTCTGGCTGTGGTTCGGACGCTAAACGCTGCGCTTCCTACTGAACAAACTGCGAAGCTTGAGCTGTTAAGCCGAATCCGCAATAAGCTTGACAAGAATCGCGATATTATGAGCGATCAGGAATGGGCAGACGTCAGTGGATTTCGGCCGCCAGACTACCTTCGGGGGCTGACAGTCGATGATTTGCCTCGCTTGGTGGTGGAGGCATTTACAGAGGTCGATGGCCAACGTGGTCGGTTGATCGGTATCGATGCCGATTATGCAAATTACACTGACTGGAACGGCCATGATCTCATTCGCCTCTCCGAATCGCTGCGGGTTGAGGCACTCGGTCAAACCTGGATTGCGGCGAGTGCTGGTTCTGTGTTTGCAGGTATGGTCGAAACCATCCATAAGGATGGACCTCGTGTCACAGCCGTTGCGCTAGCCGGTGTCCTTCTGTTGGTTTGCATCATGTTTCGATTTTGGGGCGCGCTGCCAGTGTTGCTAGCCACTGGAGTCGGAATGGTTTGGCTTGGTGGGATGCTTGGATGGTTGCAGATCAAGCTCAACTTCATGAACTTTGTGACACTGCCGATTACGCTTGGGGTCGGATCTGACTATGCCGCAAACATTTGGGCTCGACTGCGCCGTGAAGGCTCAGGCAGCATTCGACGGGTGATTCTGGAAACCGGCTCAGCCGTCGCTCTGTGCTCGGCGACAACAATCATTGGCTATTCAACGTTACTGCTAGCGAGTAATCGTGCATTGCGATCGTTTGGTAAAGCAGCAGATATTGGTGAGATAGCCTGTCTGCTCGCAGCTTTTGTTATCTTGCCGGCGATGGCCGTACTCTTTACCAAACGGCCCGTCTCCAGTCATTCCAACTAATCATTGCATGATTCGTCCATTTCATGATTTTGTCGACTTCTGCCTGCGAAATAGCAAGATAGTTGATGGTAGCAGAACCATTAGCCCCTGAATGGTTTCCGTCAAACCAACCATGAAGACAGAATGGTCGCAATTGTATGGAAAATCCAGTAGGTAGTGAGACAAGTTTGCAATCGGCAAAGTGAGCATGGCTGGCAGTAGTCGTTTATTTGCATATGGCAACAGTGGCAGCAAAGAAAGAATGTACCATGGGTGTGAGTAGCCGTGTAGGAAGAGATAGTATAAGAAGATGAAGCTGGCTGCCCAGCTTAGGTGTCGAATTCCGCGCTCTGAGCGTAGGGCAGTATATACCAGGAATGCGGCAGCGGTGGAACGGAATGCAAGTCCAACGAGCCATGAGGCGGTGCGCATCCCCAGTACCATATGTAAAAGGCCGCGTGGTAAACACTCATATGAGCGTGTGCAATATGGATACTGATCGGTTGGGCTCCCGAACAATCGTGCCGTGGTGCTCGAGTAATGCATTAACCATGGCAAAAGTTGCCAGGCGAATAGCCCAGTGATCAGCACTGCGATGAACAGCGCAAACAAGAGATAGGTGTACCTGATTTTCGGCAATCGGTAGTTTAGGAGTACCGATAGCTGGTGAATGCCATAAAATCCAAGCAGCAAGAGCGCCGATGCCTTGACCAACAGTGCGGTAGCTAGCATGGTGAACGCAAGTATTGGCTTGCGTTGGACTACGAACAGTGCAAACAACGCGACCGAGAGCATCAGGAAGCTATCGTTGTGAGCATTATTTGATGCCTCTATAATTGTCAGCGGGCATAGTAGAAGCAGCGACGTAGCTCGCAGCTCCACTGCTTCCTCGGCAGGCATGAGTCCCACAACCGGTGGCTCCAACCCACTTTTCTTGGCAAGTTGTGTCTCGTAAAGCCGTGCCGCTCGTCCTGCAATTAGGCCAGCACAAATAGCAGCGATCATGCTCGCGGTCTGGAATAACCTTAAAGATAGTGTCAAATTGTCGTCAGAGATTTTTCCTATGAGCCATGCTAGCCAATTGAATCCAGGAGCGTAGGCACTGCCAACCTCTAACCATCCATAGTTCTGGCTAATAGCTATTCTAAATATGTCTGATGCTGGTAGAGACTCCCCGAGCGGTGTAAACATATCCTGATGGTATTTTGCCATCGCACGTCCGATAGCAGCATAAGCTAAGCCGTCGTCAGCTAAGAATGGTGGAGCCATCGTTGCCAAGACATTACAGCCGACTCCAAGAAGGAGTATGAATCGGCGGCTTGGAGGCAATGCAATAATCGGAATTTCGCTGGTTGCGCTCCATGCCTTTCCAATGCACAGATTTGATATTCCAAGCCATGCCAATGTGAGCAAAATCAACGCTAGTGCATAAATAAATGCATAGGGCCATCCGATGGACAAAGAAGGCCAGTTGGTACAGCGGATGCGATCGATTCGGAACAGATGTGCACCAGCTAGCATGAGCACAGTGCCGAAAATCGCGGCGATAGCAAATAGCCACTTTTGGTGTCGGATAAGCCAAAATGCACGGTTACTATGGAGATTCATGATAGTGCAACCACTTGAGTCGCTTAACTACGATTGGATAATTTTGAATATAGAGAGAAAAGGTAGAGTATCAACACGAAAGCCATTATGCAAATCGCTAGATAGTGTAGATAGTGACGATTTCGCGAGAATGCCCCCTCAATACGAGGCAAATCGGAGCGGAATTTTCCTGGGGTGCTGAGTGCTATATAGCTTTTATAGTACTCTACAAGTAAACGTTCCAGTCCTCCGAACAGATAGATCAAGAAGCCTAATTCTACAGGTCCCAGTAGATAAATAAAGGGAGACATGATGGCCAGTACAATTGCAGAGCGGAAGAACTTCCGGGGGCTAAAGCCTTCGAACGGAGCATCCTTATATGCACCGCCACTACAAATGAACATTCCAGTAAGGAAAGCAACCATAGTATTTATCAGAAAGGAGGAGACTTTCAGTGTTAAGAATGGGATTGTGACGATGATGGACATTAATAATAATCCAGTAATGAATCGCAAGAATTTGCTATCTACCAATTTGCCGAAGAAGGCCATCCTCTGCGGAATTGCAAAAATGCTCTGATCGGAATCTCGAAAGCAAGCCTTGTAGACTTCAGTAATCATACGTTCGATTCCCATGACTAGTAGGAAGATATGGAGCAATGGCAATGACTGAAATCGCTGACTGATGTCTGCGGGTCCAATTAGCAGAAAAATAGCAATTCCAATGCTAAAAAACACACTACGCGGAAAGGTTTGAATATGAAAGCCCTCCCAAGGTCCATCTTTATATGCTCCCCAGGAAGATGTATACAAGCCAGAGAGTGCAGTGACAGCGAGAATGACGGGAATGGTATGCATGGTGAGTGTTATCTCCTGAGTGAAACTGCTTCGATAGACAATTTCACTATGGCTTTGTGTTTTTGGTGAGACGGGTCAGTCGAGGTGCAGGTCGGAAATAGGCTGAACTTAGCGATCAATTGGCGCTGGAGCGGACATGGACGGACTCGATCTGTTTGCTATGATGTGCTTTTCTTCTGCAAGTGCGTAGATTCGTTCATGTCGTTCGATCGAGCGTTGCCAGGTGAATCTATCTAAGTCTTCCCGGGTGGCCAGCGCCATCTTCGTACGTAGCATGGAGTCTTTCAACAGCGTCACGACACTCGCTACTAGTTCCTCGGTGTTTTTGGCTAAAAGTCCGTTTATGCCATGGTCGATTATCTCAGCCACACCATTGGGGATACGTGCAACAACAGGTAAGCCAGCAGAGCGAGCCTCAATCACCGCAATGGGCAATGCTTCTAGGTAACTCGGAAGCACAAACACCGAGGATCGTGAGAGAATATCGCGAACTGCGGGACGGGATAGCATTCCCGTAAACTCGATATGCTCAGATATTCCTAGTCTGCGTGCAATCCGCTCTGCTCTGGGTCGCTCCGGTCCATCTCCGACTAGAGTGAATTTGGGCCAGAGTCCCCGTGGTAGCCGAGCCAATACTTCCGGTATCATTCGTACAAAGTCAACCGGACGCTTTCGTTTGGTGCAGCGCATAACCGTAACCACCCGAGCCTCTTGTTGACTACTGGGCGGAAAGTCGGTGACTCTTGTCGCATTGAGCAGAACCTGAATATCGTTACGGCCAGATATCTGTTTCAGATCTGCGGCAACAAAGCTTGATACTCCGGTTAGGATGGTAGGCCACTGCGTCCAAGGGAAAACTTGATCGATGGCTCTAAATAGATAGCTACCATATCCACGAAGCACGGAGTGCAAGGTAAATATGCTGGGAATTCCAAGTTTTTTTGCTAAATAAGTCGCAACATGAGCTAGTGGTGAAAACGCATTGTGTGCATGTATGATATCGTATTTTCCTGCTATGAGCGTTTTTTCTAAAGCATCAATCGCTTTCGGATCGCGGATTGACTGAACGAACGGAGCGAGTGGTACCGGTAACCGAATGACTCGAAAGTCGTCGTGGTCGGGACCACCAGGGGTGACGCAGATGATGTCTGCATGGTGTCCTCGCGCAGTAAGCTCGCGGGCCAGATCATGCATGTGAACTTCCAAACCTCCGACTTGCGGCAAGTAGAAGTCAGCGACGATGGCAACTCGATAGCGTTTCATGTCAGAAAAAGTTGAAGTCATCTCGCGGGATGGAGATGTAGTTGTTGGTAGATTGGCTGCTCGCCCTTGACAGGACGCACCAAAGCATATTTGCTAACTGCATGCAAGCTGGGATCTCCGTCTGTGTCACGATTGACATGGAGCATGATTGTCCGCCATTTTTGTCTAGTTATCGTGGGGTTGAGGGTGGAACCCCTAGATTGCTAAGGCTCTTTGCGGAGGAGGGTGTTCCGGCAACCTTCTTTACGACGGGCGATGTCTGCCGCAGGTATCCGCAGGTGGTGGATTCCATCGTGTCAGCAGGCCATGAACTCGGATGCCACGGCGACACCCACAAGCGTTTCGGTAGGATGGATGAAAGTGAAGCGCGACGTGAGATCGAGTCATCCTCGCATGTGCTTCGCCAGCACTCGGACGTTGTTTCGTTTCGGGCTCCGAATCTCGATTTTCCGGATCCCTTTGTCCGTCTGCTTCGAGACAATGCATATCAGGTGGATTCATCCCGTGGACGGCACAAACTCGGATCTTACTTTGTGAAGCCGTCGATTCAAGATGGGATTCGGAGAATTCCTGCCTCTATCTCTCCCTCTCCGCTGCGGACCCCACGCGTGATCAGAAACGTTCTGTGCGGCTTGCTGGAGAGTCCGGTGGTTCCCTTTTTTCACCCTTGGGAGTTCGTGGACATGACCAAAGAGCCGCTCAGGTTCGACAATCGGTTACGGACCGGAGAGCCGGCTGTTCAATGTTTGAGAGAGACGATTCGCTTTTTCAAAGACCGTGGGGCGCAGTTCCGGCGCATTCGCGAAATCGTCGTTCAGTAGCTTCTCTGATGCTTTGTGCGTTGGATTGACAGTGCGTCGTGCCCGGCCCACTATCGCCGCGTGCCAGAATCTCTTCGTGTCGTCGTTTTCGTTGCCATCCTTGGCCTTACTTCTTGTTCGACAGAGAGTGCTTTGGTTGGCTTGCCTCCCTTGCTAAGAGTTCCGCTGACGATTGAGCAGAGGGTAATTCCGGCACACCCGGTGGGTCCGGAGTTGGGTAACCCCGCGTTGCCTGAGAACCTCCCACTCTATCTTGAGCGTGGATATGGGGAACTGAACGTCATCCCTGGCGACCAGTCCTATGTTCCACTGACTGTGGATAGGACGGTTCCGCCCGAGCTAGGGCCTATGGCTCGACAGTTGCTGCGATTTGCGGCTGTGGGAGACTTTCAGATCGGCGATGATGAATCTCCGACCAGGGTGGGGTTGCTTGATGGCAAGGGACTCACTTCGGCCGCTCTTCGACCGCAGGATCCGTATCTGTGCGTCCTGGCCAATGCGACCGTGCGGACGTTGAATGCATTGCATCGGATGCAGGCAATTGGCCTGACATTCGTTGGCGGAGATGTTCTAGACAGCGCCCAACAGAACGAGATGGACTGGGCGCTAGGGATTCTGACCGGTGGTGCTCCGGTGGAGTGCGATTCCGGCGCAGATGATGACCTCGTACCGGGCCCAGGAAACGATCCCAAGGATCCATTCTTACCGGAGGGGTTGCTGATGCCCTGGCGATGGGTTCCCGGTAACCACGACCTGCTCGTTCAAGGCAACTTGCTCACGGATGCCGACCGCGTTGAAATGGCAACCGGAGACTTTGCATCACTTGGGACTCGTGACTACGGTCAAGGCGGCCGTGTCATCAGCGGACGTGTCGTTGCGGACCTTAGGCGCCGGCCACTGACGCCGACGGAGATGATGCACAAGGTGGCAGCCCACGGAGATGGACACGGACTGTCGTTGTCCCAGTCCGAGACCGGGCACGCGAGCTACTCCCTTGACATTGAGGGAACAAGTATCCGTTTCTTGGTCGTCGACACCGTATCAAAGACGGGTGGATCGGGCGGGGTGCTGCGCTGGCAGGACGTGAACGCGTACCTTCGGCCTCAATTCGAGTCGGCGCAGCGGGATGGCAAGTGGCTATTCGTGCTGTCAGACCATCCACACGATGATCTAGGTCAGGCCAATACACCGCTCGGACGGCCCGTTTCGGATCCGGTGAGCCAGAACGATTGGGTAGAACTCTTGGGCTCCTATCCGAATGTCTTGTTTTCATTTGCTCGTCGAACAAGCCATGGCCAAAGTGTGATGAAGCCTGTCGGCAGCCGGCCGTACTGGGCGGTATTTAACGCCGCACAGAGTGAGTTTCCGCACCAAATTCGGTTGTTTGAGGTCTGGGATGCCGACAACGGGTACGTGCTGCTTCGAATCAGCAGTGTAGACGTATCGGTGGAGGGAGACCCAGTGGCAGCGGAAGGTCGCCGCCGTGCGGTGATTGATTCGACTTCGACGTGGGCTGGGAGCGGGTCGAGCCGTCCCGATGAGCGAAACGTCGAGCTATGGATTCGTAAGCCCTGAGCTCGACGTGGTGCTGCGAACGTCAGCGCTCGTGTTGTTACCGCTGCTGGCTCGGGTCTTCCTGCGCCCCCGGAAGAAGTAGTCCATCCCTCCTGCAAAAATTGCCGACAGACCCGTGAAGTGATACGAAGTTCCGTCGCTCGTGCTGGTGGCGGGCGATCTCCGTCGGCCATCGCTTAACCCATGCGCATCAAGCGTCTCGAGATCATCGGCTTCAAGTCGTTTTGCGACAGGACGGTGGTGCGTTTTGAAGACCCGATCACCGGCGTGGTGGGGCCAAACGGCTGCGGCAAGTCGAACGTGGTCGACGCGATTCGCTGGTGTATGGGCGAGCAGTCGGCCAAGCACCTGCGCGGCAAGGCGATGCAGGATGTCATCTTTTCGGGCAGCGACAAGCGCGGGCCGCTCGGCTTTTGCGAGGTGTCGCTGACGTTTGAAAACGATGGCCGCATCCCGGTCGAGTACTTGCAGTTCACCGAAGTGACCGTCACGCGAAGGCTGTTTCGCGACGGCACGAGCGAGTACTACATCAACAAGACGCCGTGCCGACTGCGCGACATCACCGAGCTGTTCATGGGCACCGGCATCGGCACCCGCGCCTACTCGATCATCGAGCAGGGTCGGGTGAGCCAGATCATCTCGGCCAAACCGGAAGAACGACGCTTTCTCATCGAGGAGGCGGCGGGCATTACCAAGTACAAGCTGCGCAAAAAGGCCGCCGAGCAGAAGCTCGATCAGACGCGACAAAACCTGCTGCGGCTGTCCGATGTCGTCGCTGAGCAAGAACGGCAGCTCGCGAGCCTCAAGCGGCAGGCCGACAAGGCGGAGCGATACAAGCGCTACCGGGCCGAGCTGCGCGACATCGAGCTGTGGGGGATGAGCCAGCGCTGGCTCGGTTTGACCCTCGAAGCGCGGGTCTACTTTGACCTGGTGGCGCAGTCGGCGGAAGCGCTGGCGACGGTCGAAGCGGCGCGGCAGGCGATCGAAGCGGAGCTGGCGGCGGGGCGACTGACCCTTGTCGAAGAAGAGACGCGGCTCCAGCAGGTGCAAGAGGAGCTGTATGTCCTCGACAACCGGGTCAAACTGTCGGAAGCGGAGAACGAGCATGCTCGACGGGAAGAGACGCGACTGCTCGAACAGGCCCGCAAGCTCCGCAGCGAACAAGACGCGCTGTATGAGCGGGCCAATCAGGCGGCGGCGGAGCTGCAAAAGCTCGTTGAAGACCGCGAGTCGCTGAGTCGTGAGGATCTCGGGCGTGACGATCGCTCCGTGCAGCTCGAGCTGGATCTGCGGTCAAACAAAGAGAAGCTGGCCGGGCTCCAGCGGACTGCCGACGGTATCAAGTCCGAGGTTACGCTTCAGCACACCGAGATTGCGCGGTCGGAAGCGAGCGAGCGCAGTCTGACCCGTCAGGTCGAGGATCTGGAAGTACGGCTTGGGCGGGGCGAGGATGAGTCCAAGCGGCTGCGCGATCGCAAAGCGGAGCTTGACGAAGAGATTTACGGTCAGGAAAAGCAGCTCGGCGGACTTCAGCAGGCGCGCATCGATCTGTCGCGGAGCAAAGAGGAAGCCGAGGAGCGGGTCAAAGACCTGAAGCTGCTCACCTCACGGCTCGACAAGGAAGTCGACCACTTAAAGGGCGAGCTGCACAAAAAGAAGGCCCGGCTGCACTCCTTGGGGGAGCTGGCGGCGCGCAACGAAGGTTTTTCGCTCGGCAGTCGGATGCTGCTCAAGCGCTCGACGGAGGGCCAAGAGCCGCCGAAGACGATTGCCGATCTGATCGTGGCTCCGGCGGAGCTGGAAGTGGCGCTCGACGCGGTGCTCGGGGAGCGGCTCGGGGCGCTGGTGACGCCGTCGCATGCGGCGGCGGTCGAGTCGATTGGCTATCTGCGTCAGCAAGGCGAGGGCAAGGCGTTCCTGGTGCCCGAAGATGCCCGTCCGACGCGGCCCGGTGAGCGTCCGGCGCGACCCGATGAAGAGGCGCGCAGCCAAGGCATCTGGGGTCGCCTGATTGATCTGGTCGAGAAGAAGCCTGGCTTTGATCAGGTGCTCGATGCGCTACTTGGCTCGGTGCTGGTGGTTGATTCGATCGAGCATGCCGTCGCCTATTACCGCACCGCGAGCGAGGACGGTAGCCTTCCCCCGGCGGCATCGCTGGTCACGCTCGACGGCGTGGTGATCGATGGTCACGGCACGATGGTCGGTGGCGCGCAAAAGGGGCAGGGCGCCTCGGTGCTGGCGGTCCGTCGCGAGCTGCGCGAGCTGACCCAGCAGGTGGCCGAGCAAGAAGAGCGCTTTAAGACCCAAGAAGAACAACTGGTCGTTGGACGCAAAGAGCTGACCCACCTGCAAGAAAAGCTCGGCGAGCTGCAAAAAGCCGGTCATCAGGGCGAGATGCAGCTCCTGTCACTCGATAAGGACTTGCTGAAAGCGCGCGAGGAAATGCACCGCATCAGCCATCGCCTGGAAGTGATGGATCGTGAGCGGGAGGAACTGGCGACCCGTCGCGACGAGATGGTTCGGGAGTCGGAAGAGATTCGGCTGTCGCTGCGTAGTACGCGCGATCGGCTGCAAATCCTCGAAGACCAGCTTGAAACGCACAGTCGCAGCCAGGTCGGGTTGTTTGATTCCGTCGACAAGCTCGGGCAAGAACTGACGCAGCTCAAGGTGTCGCAGGCGGCACATCGCGAAAAAGTGCTCGGTACCGAGCGGGCGATTTCCCGGCTGCGTGAGGAAGAGGTCGAGCGGGCGGCGCGCATCGATCGGCTCGGCGTCGAGGAGCGCGACAGCTACAAGCGAGCGGCGCAGCTCGGCAACGAGTGTCACGACCGAGGTTCCACCATCACCGAGCAGGCCGAGCGGCGCAGCATCCTCGCCGAGGAGCTGCAAGTGCTGCGCAACGCCTACGAGCAGAAGCGGGGGGCGCTGTCCTCGCGCGAGATGGAGCTGCGCGAACGGCGGGATCGCGAAAATCGCCAGGGCAAAGAAGCGCTGTCCCACAAGGCGCGGCTGTCCGAGCTGGAAGTGCAGAAGCGGGCGCTCGAAGAGTCGATCATCGAGCGTCACCGCGTTCGCGTCGAAGACATCATCAGCGACTATCACTTGCGGCCACAGGTCAGTCGCGCCGACGAGGAGCGCGCCGCCGAGCTGCGGGAACTCATCGACCGCATGGGCGAGATCAACCTGACCGCCATCGAAGAGTGGAACGAGCTGTCGAAGCGGCACAACTTCATCGTCACCCAAAAGACCGATCTGGAGACGGCGATTGGCCAGCTTGAGCAGGCGATTGTGCTCATCAACAAGACCAGTCGGCAGCGTTTCCAGCAGGTCTACGATCTCGTCAACGGCAAGTTCCAAGAGCTGTTCCCGCGCTGCTTCGTCGGCGGCCAGGCGCATCTGAAGCTGGTTGGCAGCGATGACATCCTCGAAGCCGGTATCGAGATCTTCGCGCAGCCGCCGGGCAAGAAGAACCAGACCGTTGAGCTGCTCTCGGGTGGTGAAAAGGCGATGACGGCGGTGGCGCTGATCTTTGCGATCTTCCTCATCAAGCCGTCGCCGTTCTGTCTGCTCGACGAAGTGGACGCGCCGCTCGACGAAGCCAACGTCGGTCGCTTCAATGAGCTGGTCCGCAGCATGACCGACCGCAGCCAGTTCATCCTCATCACCCACAACAAGCGGACGATGCAGATCGCCGACACCCTGTACGGCGTCACGATGGAAGAACCCGGCGTCTCCAAGGTCGTCTCGGTGAACCTCCAAGAGGTCGGCCGTCTGCAAGCGAAGCGCCGCGCCGCGTAAAGCCCCCGTCCGCAGCCGCACCTCGCGACCCGGTAGCGCTCAACGACCTGTCCGCAGCGCAAACAGGCGATCCGGCGGCCCGAGCACGGTCGTTTCAAGTTGAAAGACCCGATCCGGCGGGGTCCGAACGCCTCTTTCAAATTGAAAGACCCGATCTGGAGGCGCTAGGACGCCTCTTTCAAATTGAAACACCCGACTTGGAGGCGTCCGAACGCCTGTTTCGAGTTGGCAGACCCGATCCGGCGGCCCCCGAACGCCCATTTCAAACGGCGAAAGCCGATTGGGCGACGGTCACTCAGTTTCGGACAGGACAAAGCCGCGACCAAACCGCCGCTCAAGCTGGCCGACAAAGATCTTCAGGCTGGGATTTTGATGCCAGTGGGCCTTGAGCGCTTTGGTCTTGGAAAAGTCCTTGGCGGCTTTTACGTAATAGTGGGTGCTTTTGGCATCTATCGAGAACTTATGCTTCTCAATGAGCTTTTCATTGAGGCTGCCTAGACAGTTCACGACTTTCTCGCGCCGTCCATCGGTAAAGTAGAGAGGCAGAATCCAGCACTCAATCGAATGAACGCAGATCGCGAACAGGATCTTGTCCATCTGCTTCTGATAGAACTCAGGTCCAATGTTGCTGATAAGCTTACTACAGACGGCTTCGACCAACTTTTCACAGCTCAGCGGGCCGTCGCTATCGCGATGTGAGATGCCATAGCTCGGATGCTTGTCTGAGACATCGGTATCGATCTGGATCACAATGAAATCGGTATAGTCAAACGCGTTACGAAACTGCGCGGAAGCACAATATTCTAATACTTGAGCCCACCCGCCACTCTCAAACGTCCCTGTCTCATCGCGGACTGGTTGCAGCGGCCTTGTGACAATGTCGGAGTCACCAAAGTATCCGGCGAGCAGGAGCCGCAAGACCGTGTGATCCGCCGCGCCTTCCGCAACAATCCCAAAGGTTGGGGTTATCTGATGATCGCTCATGGCTTAGAACTGATCGGTTAGAAGTTCTCTGGCAGCCCGCCAATATAGCCACGCAGAAACGCTTCCGAGAGGCGCACGGGGGGTCCGTCTTGCGGTTGATCCTTCGGTAGAATGCGGCGAATCCGGGTTCGGCCTTCGATGTTGCGATAGACCACAAACAGCCGATTTTCGTCGTCCTTCAGATCCAAGCCGTCGAGGAGCGATGGGTTGTGGGTGGTGATGATCGCCTGCTTGTCGTGGGTCTTGGCCAGCTCGCACAGCGTCTTCGCGGTATAGGCACACAGCTTGGGATTGAAGCCGTTGTCCAGGTTGTCAATCGCAAAGAACTTGGGCGTGTGCTTGCTGATGAACAGGCACAGATAGAAGAGCAGGAACAAGAAGCCTTCATTGGCCACCCGCTGCTCAAAGAACTGCAAGCCCTCGGCCAGATACTGATCTTTGATCCGCAGCCGCCGCTCACCGGGAATCAGATTGTCCGGCATCTCAAAGTCATCAAACCAATCAATCGTCCGCAGATGCTGTTTGACTTCGGCCATTTCCTCTGGCGAGAACTCTTGCAGAAGACGAAAAAGTCCAGACCCATCAATTCCAAGCGGCAGCGTTCGCTCTTCATCTTCCAACCTGCGGATCGATGTGTGATCGGGTGAATATATTAAGAAGGTTAATAATTGTGAGAATTCAATGGTTGCCTTAATAAATAGTATAGATTTAAGGATGAGTTCCGTTGTGCTTTTTTGATTTCCGATATTCGGGATTGATTGTACTGCCTTAATTACTGATGGTATGTGGATGGTTTGATCGTCTTTGGTGTATTTTAGATTGACAGCCCATTTTTGGTGGGCTTCGTTTGAATGAGTTAGGATCGGTTCAAAAATATCTGAATTTGAGTTAATAAATTTTAGCTCGATCGGATTAGCAAGAGTTGCTGTCTGGAAACCGGATCTCATCTCTCGTGGTGTCGCATAACGGATACCGCGTGGTGCCAAGTATTCATTATCGAGCTTTTCTGCTGCTGCCGCCCCGCCCAAACAGATCGCTTCTAGGATGTTGGTTTTGCCGCAGCCGTTGGCGCCGATGAGGACGTTGACTCGGCCTAGCTCTAGGGTCACGTCGTCGAGTGACTTGAAGTTCTTGATCTGGATTTCGCGAATCATGGACGGAGTGCTTTCACGGACTCGCTGCCGGACACGCCAGCTCCAGGCTTAGTTCGTCGGCTTTTCGGCGTTGGTTTGAGTCGGGGTATTGTTTGTAAAGCCGGG
>CALLYL010000278.1 GCA_937859535.1 uncultured Myxococcales bacterium | reverse complement strand
TCTCGATGACACCTGCTTCACCGTAGTGGTACGCAAGCACCGTCGGATCGCGTTCGTTTTCGGAGTAGACTTGCTCGATCTGTTCGGCTGTCTGGAGATGCAGAGCCCGCCTCTGCTCGACCGAAAGCTCTTCAAGCAAGCGTTCACGGAGCTTGTCATGGGTGAAGCGCCAATGCTCCTCTGCGGCTTCAAGAACCGCCACACTGGCACAGGCCTCCAGCCAGGGGTCAATTCGCGGCTCCACCCTACGCAGCACTGCAAGATCGAGCTGGCGACCGGCCACAGCAGCCAGTCGCAGCAGCGGTCGCGCACTTACCGGAACCCGGTTGAGCCGACGTTCGACCACCGCTCTGATTCCTCCGGCGAATACCTTTCTGGGGAGATTGCCACCACCAATTTGGCTCAGCATTCCCCGCTCTTCCGCGAGCGTGCGCAAAACCTCCACGATAAAGTAAACGTTCCCTTCCGTTTCGCGCTGGAGCAGATCCACCAGTTCCTGCTGACAGCCATCAGGGCCCAACATCGATTCGCTAAGGGCAGCAATGCTGTCACGATCGAACCGGGATAGCTTGACAACCTCCATCGCCGGCAGTGCGGATGGTACCCAGGGTGCCTCATCATCTCGGTAGCTCGCGATGACGACAATGGGACGCTTCCGAAGATTGCGCGTCAAGCGACCGAGCGCAATGATGCTCTCGATTCCTGCCCACTGTATGTCCTCGAGCAGCAGCACGGTTGGAACCTGGATGTGCGTGAACACCTCCGCGATGACCCGGAGCAACTGCTCTTGGGTGGCCTTGGCATCTAGCCGTGGCACTCCGTGCACAGGTCGCTCCAATAGGTCGGCCAAGTCCGGAATCAACGCACGGAGAACGCTCGCCTCATGATCAGAGAGATCGACCTGTAGACAGAGAGCCCGCAGTACGTCTCTCAGCACATGATAGGGAGAGCCTCCTCCAATCGTCAGTGCATGTCCTCGCAGTACCTGCGCTCCACGAATGAGTGCCTGGACTCGTACTTCATCCAGTAGGCGAGACTTGCCCACCCCGCTCTCTCCCCCCACCAACCAACTGCTCCCTCGCCCACCGAGCGCTTCGTCGAGCGCAGTCACCAGTTCCCCAACCTCCTTTTCCCGGGCCACGAACGCGGCGGCCTGCAGGAAACTCTCCCGGATGCTGCTCGTCTCTGCAGGCGCGGGAAGACCGACAGACTCAGCCAACTGGGCGCACACCAACGAGGCCTCACTGGGACGGTTGCTCCGGTCCTTCGCCAACAGCCGCTCCAACAGCTCACGCAGCGCGGAAGGCACCACAAGTTCTTGCAGGTTGGGAGTGCGGTCCAGAATCTCACCAAGCAGTTGGCTGGGAGTCGAACCCGCGAAGAGAGGATGTCCGGACAGAAGCTCAAACGCCGTCGCACCGAAGGCGTACAGATCGGAGGACTCACTGGCAGCCACACCCCGCAGTAACTCCGGTGCCATGTAGGCCATCGTTCCGGAAATCTCTGCGCTAGCGGTCGGCTCCACTGCCTTGATCATGGCCAGACCAAAGTCGAGTACCTTGACCTGTGGACCCGTCGGTGACTGAATGACCAGAATGTTCGCCGGTTTGAGATCCCGATGCAGGACTCCGCACCGATGTAGATAGCTGAGCGCTTGCGCGATCTGGAACAGGAGTTCCATGCGTTCCGAGAAGGTCCGATTGCGATTCCCATCCAACAGACCTCGTCCACCGCTGACAAGCTCCATCGTGAAGAACGGACTCCGGTGGGCATCGAATCCGTAGTCTAGAACCGTAATAATGTACGGATGGCGCAGCGACGCGAGTGTACGGAACTCCCGAGAGAGAGCCACCAGCGCGGGTCGCTTCGCGTCTTGTGGCGAAAACGGTGCCGTCCACATGCTGGTAGCGGTCTCTTGCTGTCCAGTGCCGGGTCGAGGCCGCGTTCGGGACCGTGCGGCTGAAATGGCCAACTCGGTGCGTCCAACGGGACTTGTGTCTATTGATGCCTCCGGCTTCGACAATGGAGGAAAGACGCTCTTCAGCGCGACATACTCGCCACGCAGTCGGTCCAGGGCCTTGTAAACAATGCCCATTCCACCGGCACCAATTTGCTCGACAAGTTCGTACCGGTTCCCAATTAGCTTGACTGCACGAGCCAACGGTTCCCCACCCCTCTAGTAATCATGGATGACCTCGGCGTCTATGGTCAACGGTTATCCATGACCCAGGTCTCTCTTACCTGCCTCAGCCTGGAATCGGGTTTCCCGGCGAACAACCAGTGCGAACGTGTGGGTACTGGTATCGAACGAAAATCCAGATCGATCTTCGCTCGCAACCCTGATCCTGGCCTCCGCGACCACATCGTCCAACTGCGGCGTCCAGTAGGTCTAGGTATGAGGAGTGGTTGGGAGTACGGATGAGTCTTGAGACAGAGAGACAGAGACACTTCCAGATCAACTACTGACGGACGCACTCAGTTGGCTGTGACGTGAATGTGCGGCAAGGTCTGGGTGACGGTTTTAACACTGCGGAATGTAATTCGTTGCCATTCTACGGTGGCATTGTACAACAGCTCGGTGTCAAGTTCCTTTGCGTTCAAATCCTTCACGAGCTGGAATAGTGTATTGATCGACGATGAGTTAATATATTCGCATTCGCAAAAATCGACAATCACTTTCTTACCGGACAGACTCGGCATCAAGGACTTGAAGAAGGGGCCGATGCCGAGATCGGGAACCCTAAGATCCCACACACCTAGCCATATGATTCTCGTACTGTGCTCTCCGCGAACGACGCGGATGCCAGATTCTTCAAATGAATAGGATATCTCACCGGTAGTCATGATATCCCTCTCGTAGCACGGAGCGTTAGAATCGAATCTTGATACGAGCTGTTCAAATTGAATCCGCCTTCATATCCAATTCGATAAAGACCAAGCTGGCTTCCCTGGGCCGTCTCATTGAGGAAACTAATGAGACGTTTGATAAATAGGGCCTCAACATCCTCGGCACTAGACATCTGATCGACGCGGCTCCGCACTTCTTGCACCAGCTCCTGCGATTTAACGTAGTTACTTACTTCGATCACAATTTTTTTATCTGCGATCTCGCAAGAAAGGTGGGCTGGCACGGGCCCATTGGGATCCCCGTATTTGATGGCATTTCCGGCGAGTTCCGAAGCCACCATACCGGCTGCATAACGTAAACCTATTGGCAAGTCGGCCAATTCATCTTCGACCTTGGCTCGAATATGCCTTACAAAATCCCAACTTTTTGGTATTTCTAAATCTATTATCTTAGGCATGGTTTTCTTTCCCATCCCGTAGTTTCTTTACCGCGATCAAGGTAATGTCATCTTTTACAGTATAGCCTTTTAGGCGCTGTAGGACGAAATCGACAATTTGCGCCGTACCCTGAGCTGTAGGGATGACCTCTTGCAGCATGGATTCCAATCCATCGGTCTGGAGATATCTCCGTTTTCCGATACTCGCTTCGGTCACGCCATCGGTAAACAGTATCATGACGTCGTCAGGTGCCAGTTCCAACTGGTCCTCAAACAGCAGTCCTTCTACGCTGGGGAGTACGCCTAGCCAGACGCCGCGTGTCTCAATCCGTTCGATCTGTCGCTTCGCGGCACGGAACACCAGGATGTCCTGGTGGAGACCCGCGTAGAGGATCCGGTTTTCCTGAAAGGAGAATGCAGAGATCGTCATGTAATGGTCTTTGCCGATCTCGCTCAAGTTTCGGTGAATTGCCGAGTTGACCAGTGTCAGAACTTCCGCAGGACGCCGCCGGTTTGGCTGACTCTGCAAGGTACGTGCTACCGCCCGAACCGCAGTCTGCACCATCATCATGCAGAGTCCCGCGCTGACCCCATGGCCTGACACATCCCCGATCAGGAGCCAGTCCGATCCGGCCTCCTGAAAGATGTCATAGTAATCACCACCGACGGTAGCAGCGGGCCGCATGATCGCGGTCACTTCGTATCCGGAGATGGTTGCTTCGGTCGGCAACAACACCGTTTGGATCTTTCGCGCAAGATCCATCTCACTCCATAGTTCGTTCAGCGCCTTGCTCAGCTCTGACGTGCGCTGCGCAACTTGCTGTTCCAAGTTCTCATTGCTCTGCTTGAGCTTCTCGGTTGCTTCCTGAAGGTTCGAGTAGAGCTGCGCATTCTCGACCGAAATCGCGGCTTGAGAAGAGATCAAGCGCAGCAGCTCGACACGCTCATGGGTAAACACATTGGTGGAGACGTTGTTTTCCAGATACACGGTCCCGACCAGCCGCCCTTGGTGGAGCAGTGCCAGACAGAGAATCGACTTCGGGCGCTCACGAGCAATGTACGGATCTGAAGCGAAGCGGGGTGCGGTGGTGGCATCGCTGATGACCACGGTCTCATGGCTGCGGGCCACATACTGAATGATGGTGGCGGCCAAATCAGCACGTGAAGCAACTGGGGTGTGCAGTCCTACTTCGACGCGCTCTGGATCCACAACAATGAGTGCCTCCACCCACAGCGAATCGTTGCTCTTTAGCACCAGGAAGCCGCGCTGGGCCCCTGCACTGGCGACCACCACCCGCATCACTCGATCGAGAACCTTGGTGAGCACGATCTCGCTCGAGATCGCCTGAGACGCCCGCAGTACACTGACTACATCGAGGCTCTGCCCGGACATCCACATGGTGGTGGTGGTGTCGGTCACTCTGTTTAAGGGCTCACGCGATGGATCCGGAGCCACTTCGGGTACAGCGAACTGCTGGGTGTACTGTTCCGTAAGCTGAGCGACCTTGACGCTGGCCCCCCATCGCTCGTAGTCGTAACGCGCCTTGGTCATATGCTCAGAGGCTGCCTTGACGTTTCCTTGGGTCAAATGGAACTTGGAAAGGAGTTCATTCGCGAGCGCTTCATGATGCGGAAAACCATTGTCGCGGGCGAGCGCAATCGCTTGTTGGTACAACGCCATCGCTTGTGTGGGCTCACCGGAAACCCTGTGGATTTCGGCTGCTACCAGCGCGTGGCGATGCGCCTCATTGGTGGAAGATCCCTGCTGTAATCTCTCCAGAGTGGCCAAATGAACGCTCATTGCTGCGAGCTGTGCCGGACGCTGCTCTGCAGAGGCCGTATCGTACTGTGCGGCCAGTGCCAGCGCTGTGTAGAATGGATAGTCGGTCGAATAGTGAAGACCAACGGCAGCACCGAGCAAGCGTTCTGCTCCCTCCGCCATCGCCAGCGCCTCTTGGTACCTTCCGTGAAGGTAACAGACCTGCAATAGATAGATCTGGTAGAGGCATCTCATGCCACCAAGCTTCATCGCGTCCACATGTGCCAACCACTGTGTCACATCGAACTCAGCACTGTTGAACGAGGTCGGGCTCTCTGTCTGACCTTGCAAGCATGCGATGACTTGTCGAATCAGTTGCAGCCCGGAAAGCCCCGTCTGATCCTGGGTACGCTTCATCGCCGTCAAGCCACGGGAGACTTCGTCACGAACGGTATCTAAGGAGTCCCCCAGTCGCAGCAGCGTAAGCGGAACGTACAAGAACGCAAGCGATGCATAGTAGTAGTCTCCAGACTCAAGCCCAATCTGTTGCGCCCGCGTAAAGACACCGATCGACGAACGGAGGGGCTCTCCGTACGGAGCGTAAAATCCGAAGCAGGCATTCACTCTGCAAGCAACCTCGGTTCCGTGGAGCTTCTCTACCAGCAACAGTGACAAATGACCCAGTGCGATGGCTTCCGCATAGCGACCAAACGCTCCGGCCATGATGATCCCGTAGGTCACATAACCGTAGGCCGAGATGCTGGCGTGGCCGAAAGTCAATGAGAGCGAGACTTGCTTGGCCACGACGACCGCGAACAGAGGCGGCTCAGCCTGATAGGCGAGCGGACTCAGATCCATCATCAGGCGGAGAGCGGCCTGCTTGTCTTTCGCTGTGAGCAGCGGCGCGTCCACCAGCGAGGTAATGCTGCCAGCGCCGAGGATCTTGTCGATACTCCCGATCTCGGCCATCAGCGCCGCGAAGCAATCTGCCGGTCCTACTGGGAGATCGATGCCGAGCAGCTTGAGACCCTCTCGCCCTGCGGTGACGCCTTCCTCGAATCGACCCTGCGATGCGTACAGCATCATGCGCAATCCCAAGATTTCGGTGCGCTGCAGATTGGAACTCACCCGCCCAAGAAGCTGGGCCAGCAACGACTCAGCCTTTGCAAAGCGGCCTGCCAGATATTCACACTCTGCCTGATCTCGATGAAGATCGAAGGCCAGCTCATAGTCGGTCTCCCAGATGGATGCATCGAGCTGGGCGACCCCCGCCCCGAAAAAGTCCGCCGCAGCCGAATAGGCCGTCGCAGCCTTGGCCATCCGACCAGCCTGCAGGTTCAAGCGCGCCAAATCGATGCGTTCCGCCAGCTCCGTCATGCACGACGCTCCGGCGTTGAGGTGATGAACCACTTCGAAGACCACCTCGGCGCGGGGCGTGCTCGGTAGATTCTGTCGGAACCCCCGTCCGATCCGCAGGTGCAGTGCAGGCCGCTGCTCCTCAGGAATCAAGGAATAGGCCGCCTGCTGCACGCGATCATGCAGGAATCGATAGGAGACGTTGAGGTCGATATCGCTCACTGCCGGAGTGCCATCGACATCCTCTTGTCCCGGCACCAGTCGATACTCTGAGGACGTGGGTAGAAGTAGCCCCTGTCCCAGCGCTGGCCACAACGCTGCGGAAACGGCCAGAGGAGCTCGTTCCGCAATGTTCACCAACGTCGACAGCCCAAACTGGAAACCGATGCAGGCGGCCTGGGCCAACAAGTGCTGGGTGTCCACTGGCAGCTTCTGAATCTGGCCGGACATGAACTCCACGACATTGTCGGTAAGCGGAGCGGCGGCGATTCGTGCCACATCCCACGTCCACTTGCTCATGGCCAGATCCAAATACAGCAGCCCGGCTTTGTGCAGTGCCGACAGAAACTGAATGATGAAAAATGGGTTGCCTTGCGTC
>CALLYL010000277.1 GCA_937859535.1 uncultured Myxococcales bacterium | reverse complement strand
AAGACGGCTTCCTCTTTTCACTGGTACGTGAGTTACACTGCGGTCTCGGTCTGGATGGCTTCCCAGGAGACTTCTGGAATGCCCACAATCAGCTCTCTCCAAGTGCTCGTTGGCTGCGGTTGCTCACAGAACTTCCGTCGCTGATCTCCCAGCCTGCGGTACTCCTGATCGATCACCTGGATGTGGTGGCGGAACTGCCTCAAGTGATCCGTGAGCTGCTGCTGGATTCCCTCACCGTGCAAAAGCCCCAACCGAGTGGCACGGTCCGCAGCCACTCCGTTTGCGTGTGCATATTTGGGAGTCCTGCGATCTGGAGAAAAGGCAGAGCGATGGTTAGGATTGAGCTCGCCGACTTCTCGCTCGAAGAAGCGAGTGGGCTCCTCCCTGGCTTGCAAACCCTTGGCACGGCTTCGGAACGTGTATTTCAGGAGATATACCAGCTCAGCGCGGGTCATCCCTATCTGCTGCAGCGACTCTGTGAATCAGTGAGTGCGGGTCTGCCGCCCGATGGCTCCCCAAAGGCCGTGGTGGAGTCGGCAGTGAGCACGTTGGCCGCTGCGCAGGCGCGTCAGGAAGAACCGATCTTTACCGGTGCGGAACGCTATCTGACCGGAAGCGATGACGCCGCCGTTGCAGCGCGTCGCATGTACGCCAGCTTGCTGACAGCACAGCCCATACCCGGTCAATGGGGGGCGGAACCCTCTGCACGCACGCAGCTTGACCTAGTCTGTGCAGGTGTTGCGGCTTGGAAAGATGGCCAACTGATCCTGCGCAATGAGCTGTTTAGGCGACTGCTCGGCGCATCCTGGCTGGCGGAGAAAGACAGAGTTCGTCCCATTGCCGAACCGCTGCGCGTGTTTCGTAATCGAGGAGGAGACGAGCGGTATTTGCTATCTGGAGTGGCGCTAGCCGCTGTCCTGTCCTGGTCGGAAGGACGCACCGATCTGACTGTAGAGGAGCAGCAATTCCTTGGTCAGTCTCTGCAGCGAGAGCGCAAAGGCCAACGGCGACAAATCGTCTCCTTGTCGCTCGGACTTGCACTGGTTGTGGGAATGCTGGCGTTGACTGCGCTTTCTTTGCGCAATGCACAGTTGGCGGAACGGGCGGTGCGTAGCAAACAAGCGGAGCTTCTCCTGGCCGTGACCGATGCGCAGCGTGCGCAACAGGAAGCGGTAGCAGCACGCAACCAGATCGACAGCGCCCGCAAGAAAACGCAGCTCGCCTTGCATGCTGCTGATGAAGCGATAGCCGCACAGTCGGCAGCTCTCCAGGCGCAAGGGAAGGCGCAGAGTGTAGCCGCCGAACAGCGTGGAATTGCCACGCAGGCGCGACTGAATGCCATGGCTGCGTTACAGCGGGCGACGCTGGCCTCTCAAGAAGCGCAGTCGGCAAACCAAAAGGCAGATGTGACGCAGAAGCAGGCGCTGCTCACTGTGCAGACCGCAGCGCAAAGTGAACAACGCCTGCGGTTACAGCTAGAGCAGAGTGAGCATCAGCGAGCGTCTCTGGAGCAGCGACTGGGTCAGGTGCAGCAGCAAACCGTTGAGCTACAGCAAAGGTTAACCGCCATGGCTGCCACTGCGAGCGATGCCTCGATCGCGGTACGCCCCAGTCCGACCAAGGAAGCACCTGGCAAAGAGGCCACAGCCAAAGAGCCAGCAGAGACTACGAGCAGAGAGTCCGCCAGCAAAGAACCTCCAAGCAAGGATCCCGCTTCCGCTGTGGCCAAGGAGCCTACTTCCGCAGAGCCTGTGGACCCAACCCGCAGTGGAACTTCACCTACCACGGTGAAGGAGCCAGACAAGAAGGAACCGGCCCGGACAGAGCCCGACAAAGGAGAGCAGGACAAAAGGGAGCAAGAGAAGAAGGAACCGTCCGCAGGGACGTCCGGGTAAGAAAGAGTGGTTGAGAGATGACCATCGGCCAGGTCCGATATCTGGCTCGACCGCATCGCCACGCGAAGTCCATGGTATGATCATCCAGGGAGTTCGTATGGCATCCAATGATTGGGATCCCTCGGGACGCATCGGGCAGTCGTTCGATGGTTTTGAGATCATTCGTCCGCTGGGTGCGGGTGGAATGGCGACTGTCTATCTGGCTCGCGATTCCTCACTCGATCGCTTGGTCGCACTGAAGTTCATTGCTTCTGGATTGGGTAGTCCCCTTGCCCGCGAACGCCTCCTGCGCGAGGCACGCGCCATCGCCAGACTGCAACATCCCAACGTGGTGGCTGTCTATCGAATCAGCGAGCACGATGGCCAGCCCTACATCGCGTACGAATACGTAGAGGGTCGACATCTTGAGTCTCTCACCAAACCAATTGAGTGGCTGCGCGCTCTGCGAATCGCACTAGGTCTTGCTCGCGGTCTGGCCGCAGCCCACAAACGCGGCATCGTCCACCGAGATATCAAGCCTGCCAATATGATTCCCGTCGAGAAATCTGAGATATCTTCCCGTTCCTGATTGAGAAGGGGCGGGAAGTTTTCTAGCTGCCTTGGTGTTGCTAAGGGAAGGTGTGTAGGACGTGCGAGTGGACTCTGCCCATGCAGGCAAGGAGGAACCCTTGGATACGGTTTGGCTTTTCGGCTGTCCCTATCTTCAACCGGTGCCGTCACCTACAATGACGACCGCGCTCTCAGCGCGCCTTGTTCCCACATTCGATCGGAGGAGATGTCCACAATGGCAACATTCACCAAGACCTATCAGTTTGATCTCTCTCAAAAAGTACCAAACTTTAAGTACGCGCCTGCGTACACCCGCATCATGGAACTGCTCGATGATGAGGGGCTGGTCAAGAAGCACCTGATGGCGCTGGATTCAATGGTGAAAAAGTCGTTCGATGACATGTCCAAGAAGGACTCAAACTACACCAAGGCCCAGGCTCTGTATGACATCCTTCGGGAGTCGGAGATCCTGCACAAGTTTGACGCAAACAAGGTGGCGTACATCACGGGGGTCATCAAGACCGCCGACGACTTCTATCACTTGATGGAAAAGAAGCTCGCGTTCCTCGATCCCAATGTGACTCCCAAGCATGGTGCAGAGACGCACCGGATTCAGTGGTGGATCATCGGTCGCGACATGGCTGACAAAGCGAAGGTCTATGGTGCCAAGGTCGCTTCCGAAGTCTACGCTGCAGCCGCCGACAAGACCGCACGCAACAACGATAAGGGAACCAACAACGCCTGGTATAACGCCCTTGATGCCGATCAAGGGAGTTGCAACTCCGCCCGGGCCCCCGAATCCCTGAAGGAGTACATCAACGCGAAGTTCCCGAACATCGCCGAGGCCGAGCGCGATCAGATGAAGTGGGACACCGCAGTCAAAATGACCTACGACAAGAAGACCACGCTCGGTGCCGTCAAATCGAAGAGCGACAAGAACTTCGACTTGTTCAAGTACCCCTCCTAAGCGCTTGGTCAGCGGTTTGCTGCCGACCTTCTCCGTGAGTGGCACGGCGGCCACCGCGTCCTGAAACAGCGCCGGCAACTCGGTCAAGACCTACCAAGTTGGTGCAGACACAACGCTACGACGATTCGGCTTCTAACTCGGCCAGCTTGGTGCGCAGCGCATCGTTGCGTTGGTCGGCAAGATAATAGGAGGAGTAGCGCATCTGGCTGCGTCCCATGCTCAAATACCCTTCGACCAAGTCTGGCTCGTCCCATGGCACATCGTGGAACACTCCCGACTCCAAGTGGCGGCTGTTCTGATCGCGCACCCATTCCTGCGGAAACAGAGCGACTCTGCTCGGCAGGCCTTGCGGTTCCCCCGCTTTCGATGGCTGCCCGGTCAAAGCGGCGTGCAAGTGCCGACACAGACAGCTTCCGAGTCGCTCACCCAAATGGGCGATGGGAGTCGGGCGGGGATTGAGCTCGATAAGATAGGCGCGTCCCTCGCTATCGAGCATAAAATCCAGGCTCGCAAAGCCGCTGTAGCCCAGCTTGGATAGGAGGGTCTCCGTGGTTGCCCTCATCTCTGCATGCTCGATGAATTCAACACAGGTACTGGGACCGGTGGAGCTAGGCCACGTCTCCAGCTTGATGGCCGATAGCCCGCCCAGCACGCGACCGTCTTGTACCGCCACCACACGCATCGCCGTGCGACCCTCGACGAAGGTTTGGGCCAAGAGTCCTGCCGCAAAAATGGCCGGATGTCGACTGGCCTGAAGCAATGCAGCCCGGAGCGCGACCTCGTCCCGGCAGATGAAGACGCCAAAGCCCGCAGCGCTTTCCTCTACCTTCAGCACAACCGGATAGCCGTGATCGGAGGCAAACTGTAGCGCATCGGCCTCTGTGAACACGGCAGCAAACTGCGGCTGACGCACGCCAACCTGCGCAGCAAAAGCGGCGAGCAACTTGCGGCTGCGCACGGTCGGACAATACGTAGCGTTGCCTAACGAGCGCTGAAGCGTCGCATGCACGCTCGCGGATCGACCGGATCGCCGCGCAACCATGGCGGCCGTATGCAACAGCAGGATGGTGGTGTCATCGGTCGGGATGACGAGGTCGGCCCGGCAATGCTCCATGGCATCAAGCAGCGCGGCCACCAGTTCATCTCTTGAGATGGACTCACTCACCAGAAGCGACTCATCCACGCATTGAACCCGCTGCATGAGGAGCCCCGGAAAGCCAAAGGTCGTGACGTGAAACCCAGCGCGCCGAAACGCCTTCGGAAGCCGAGGTGCTCCAAACCAATTGCACATCTGCAGGATCATCACGCGAGGAATCGACGAAACCGATGACATAGAATCCCCCGAAGAAAGTTCCCAAACCCACCCAAGAGTACGGCCAAATGATGGTGGCTGAACTTGGCCCCAGGCGTCCCTACCCGATTCGCCGCTGATGAGTGGAGTGAGGTTCGCTGCTTGCCACATCTAGGAAGGCGGCGATTCATCTGGTATAGACAGGCCGCAACTGGCCACCATCTGCGGAGTGCTCTGGTCCGAAGTCCGCCCACCTACATGCGAAGGGAACACGAAGTGCTATTTGAGGATCTCGTACTGTATGGACGCGTCGGCGTACTCATCTCCGTAGCCGCTGCGGTCTGCTGGACCCTGGCCTATTCCTTCATCATCCGGCGAGGTTTCAAGGATCGGATGCCGGGGATGCCACTGGCGGCCCTTTCGGCGAACATCGTTTGGGAAGCTGTTTCCGTTGTTTGGTATGTCGACGGCGATATCAAACTGCTGATCATGCAAGGCGTGTGGCTCGGTTTCGACCTGCCCATTCTTGTGCAGATCCTTCGATTCGGCCGGAATCAGCCTCAGCACGCACTGCTTGCGAAGCATTACAATCTGATCGTGCTCGCGTCGTTGGTTGCATTCGGCATGGTGTTTGCCGGATTCACCGCCCAGTTCGGCGATAAGACCGGTTGGATGATCGCGTTCCTCCAGAACCTGATGATGTCGACCCTGTTCGTAGCGATGATTCTGCGGCGCGACAACGTCGAGGGACAGTCCCTCTATATCGCGATATTCAAATTCCTAGGCACGTTTTCGGCATTCCTACTGGCCACCTATTGGTGTCCTTTGAACTGGAAGATCATCGCTGTTGATTGGTTACCAAGTGCCCCAACTCCGATGTATCCGCTGGTTGCATGGACGTACCCCTTAATCTTCGTTCTCGACCTCTTGTACATCGGATTGGTGTATCGGAAGTCGCGTGAACTCGGACTGGATCCCTGGCGAAGATACTAAGCTGAGACTTGCTCCATGAGAGAGAGGTAGAGGAAGACCGGAACAACCCATGCCCACGGTATCCGGCCTTGCGCCATCCCGAAGACAACACCAGACATAGCGGCTTCCCGCATCCTTCCCAATCGAACGCCTCTAGCTCGATTTCTCGACGGTGAGGCGACCGTGAATGAGCAGCCTGCCAATGTCATGCTGACCGCTGGCGGAGAGGTGAAGCTGCTCGATTTTGGGTTGGCCAAGTTTGCGGATGGGAAGCGGGGGAATGCGCCAGCGGAGCAAGAGTCGACGCAACCTCTGTCGATCGAGGACGTGATCCGGGCTGACGAAGGGATCCATTCCAACGTCAAGATTGAGGTTCGAGAGAGTGCCAGCCTGACGGCCACCAAGCCGACTTCTATCGAACAACAACCGGCAGCGAGCGGGACAGAAGACAACCGACTGACTCGTGCCGGTAGCCTGATGGGAACTCCCCTATTCATGGCACCTGAACTGTGGCGCGGGGAAACAGCGAACCCTCGGTCCGATGTCTACGCTTTTGGGCTGGTCATCTACGAATTGCTGGCGGGAAAGCTCCCACAGTCCGAGCTGTCTTTGACTGAGCTCAAATCCTTCATCGCAAACTACGATCTGCCTTTGCTGGCACAGGAACTTCCGCTTCTGCCGGTGGTGATGACGGAGCTCATCGACCGCTGTGTCCGTCGTGATCCAGAGCGGCGTCCTGGCAATATGGATGTGGTGCGAGACCACTTGGAAACGCTGGGCGCGGTGTACCTTCCGTTCTTCGGAAGTAGCGCCGAGCAAGTCGATGGTGATTTTGCAAAAGTGAGTGCGTCCTTTCTGCGCGTCAATCGCGATCCAGACCTGCTGGCGCAGAAATTTTACGGACACTTCTTTCGTCAGGAACCAGATTTACAGAGCCTATTTCTGGGCAATCTGACCGCGCAAGGCCGGATGCTAACAGCGGCACTCAAGCTGTCCGTCGACAACCTGCGCACTCCGGAGCGACTCCTCCCCTATCTTGAAGAATTAGGCAAAAGACATGCACATTATGGAGTGCAGCCTCGTCACTTGACCATCATGGGGCGCTCGCTACAGGATGCCATCGGCGAGCTGGACGATGAATGGAGTGACTCCACTGCACGCGCTTGGTCGAAGGCCTACAGTCACATTGCGCAGGCGCTGCAGCGAGGCATCGAGAGCGTGCGCTCCACTCAATCAATGCCGATCAGAAGCGTGGGCCGCGTCTATTGGGAGGTTCCTTTTGCTGCACCGCAGACCCAGTGGGTTCATCGCGGCGACGGAGATGTGGCCTATCAGGTGTTCGGTCAAGGTAGCCACACGATCGTGATTCTGGGTGAGTGGGTGACCCATCTGGAGCACAACTGGCAGAGTCTCCGCGTGGCAAGCTTTCTTCGACACCTGGCATCACTGGCACAGATCATCCTGCTGGACCAGCGCGGTTGTGGAATGTCGTCGCGCAAACAGGGGATTTTTAGTGTGGATCAAATTTCGCAAGATATTCGCGCTGTGCTCGATGATGCTCGGGTCGACCAGGCGATCTTGCTGGCCCTTGGAGATAGCAGCTCGGCGGCGACGCTGCTGGCGGCGATGCGACCTGAACGAGTCCGTGCCCTGATCTTGTACGGCAGTGGACGATGTCTGGTCCAGCCTGCATCCGCTGCAACTCCTGACGAAGAACGCGGTGACGATCCCCAACAGGATCTCTATGGACAGATGCAGAGAATCCGTGAGGAGTGGGGCGAAGCGCTGTTCCTAGATACGCTCGCCCCTTCATTGACAGAGGATGCGTTCTATCGCAAATGGTGGGCTGCCTGTTTGCGCTATGCCGCCAGTCCGTTTGAAGCAGCCGAGCAGTTCTTCCTCCGCGAGACGTGTAGCGTACGGTCGCTGTGGCCAGCGGTACGAGTCCCTACTCTGGTGCTCCATCGGGAAGACGATGCGCATCGGGCTGCTGCGGAAAGTCGACTGCTAGCCGAACAGATCCATGGCGCACAATTGCAGATTCTGCCAGGGCGAGATCATCATCCGTGGGCCGGCAATGCCGATGATGTGCTCTCGGCGATTCACACGTTCTTGTCTATGCTGCCATCCGAACACTACAGCACAACCATTGCGGGCTGCGTGCTGGTCGTGCACGGTCGGACCGACACCATTTCTCCGGAGTTTCGAGCGATCGTACATCGCGAGTTCCTACGTCATCACGCAGTGACGATAGAGGCACCCATTGATCACTCCCTCATTGCCTATTTTGATGGACCCAGTCAGGCCGTAGGTTGTGGCCTGGACATCCTAGAGGCGGTCGCGCCACTTGGCGTGCGCGCCAGTGCCGGAATCGACATCGGCCCGCTCACTGCGGTACCAACACTGGGAGGAAAATCGGTAGAGAAGTCCATCTTCTTGGCACAAGCCGCCCGACCCGAAGAGCTACTGCTGTCCGACAATGTTCGGACGCTGGTCTCAAGTTCCGCGCTTCATTTCGGAGAGCGCATCATTGCCGGTCCGACAGGTGACGATCTCTCCGTCTTCCGTGTTGAACCGGTGCGTACCCGCAGAGCCTAGTCAGAACCGATTGTGATGTGACCGCTGACCACAACTAGTGGCAGCCGGAGCGCGCAGGCAGTGGGCAACCCCCCAAAGGGGGCCTGTCCGGAATGCATCTGTGAGGGAGGAACGCGGCGCCTAGTGCCAAAAGGCTACTGGGTGGCTCTGTTGTTGCCTTCGACGATATGGAACTCGACGCGGCGATTCTTGGCGCGACCGGCATCGGTCTTGTTCGTGGCGATCGGACGATCCGGGCCGTAGCCCTCTGCTGCCAGTCGAGAATCGTCGATACCGTGCTGAAGCAGCCAGGTCTGGACGCTGCGGGCGCGGCGCTGCGAAAGGTCGATGTTGTACAGTCGCGCACCTTGGCTGTCCGTATGTCCTTCGATGCGGATCAAGCGGATTCCGGGTGCCGCTTGCAGCGCACTGGCGACGGCTTGAAGCACAGGGAAGCTCTGCTCCAAGATCACATCCTTATCGGTGGCAAAGTACACCGGTGCCAAGATCACAATCTGCCCGCCACGGACTTCCAATAGGCCCGGACAACCGTTCTTCTTCGGATCTGGATGCGGAGCACCCGGCTTATCTGGACACGCGTCGAACTTGTCTGGCACCGTGTCTTTGTCACGGTCAGGAAGCGGACAACCGAGTCGCTGTGGATCGGGATAGTAACCGGCAGGCTCCATTGGACAGATGTCCTTTGGATCCTGCACGCCATCCATGTCAGCATCCGGTGCCGGACACCCTAAGCGTGTTGGATCAGGAACCTCTCCCATGTGTACGTCCGGGCAGAGGTCATCGCGATCCAGGATGCCGTCACCATCGCGATCATGCTCTGGTGGTGGCAGTGGACAGCCCAGTTGCTGCGGATCCGGATTCGGTCCCTTGTGAAGATCAGGACAGAGATCAGCGTAGTCAGGAATTCCGTCTTGGTCACGGTCGCTCGGAGGCGGACAACCATGGGTGGCCGGATCTCCGGTGCGGATGCCTTTTTCATCGGGACACGCATCCTCCGCATCCAGAATTCCATCCCCAGCGCGATCATGCTTGCTTTCCACCATGTCAGCGTAGGCCAAGCGGAACAGCATCC
>CALLYL010000276.1 GCA_937859535.1 uncultured Myxococcales bacterium | reverse complement strand
GGCGACGGATGATGCCGTGGGCGATGGCCAGGCCAAGCCCGGTCCCATGCGCGACATCTTTGGTGGAAAAGAACGGCTCGAACAGCCGGCGGCGAACCTCGGGACTCATGCCAATGCCGTTGTCACGAATTTCCAGCAGCAGCTCTTGCTCGTGCACCGCGCTGCGGAGCTGCAGCATGCCGACTACCCCGCTCCGTCGAGTCTGCTCGTGCATCGCAAACACCGCGTTGGCCAGCAGGTTGGTCAGCACCTGCTGAAGCTGACCGGCGTGTCCCCGCACCATTGGTAGTGGTACAAGCTGCCGCTCGACCAATATCTCGGCTTTGCCGGGATCTTGGATGAGCGACCAGGCCTCTTCGAGACAACGCAACAGGTCGACCGCGTCACTGCCGTGCTCATCCGGTGCCGAGTAGCGATGGAGGCTGCCCACGATTTCTCGGGTCCGCTCGGCCCCCCGCTCCATCACCTTAAGCATCGCCGCACTCTCACTCATCTGCTGACGACACAGCTCCAGCGAAAGCGGCTGCCCACTCGCCAGCGCCTGCGACAGCTCGGTAAGCAGCTCGTCGAGCGGCTCGCCGGTATTGAGCACCGCGTTAACGGGGTTGTTGATCTCGTGGGTGACGTTGGCGATCAGCCGTCCCACCGAAGCCAGTCGCTCTGCTTTGACAAGCTGCTCCTGGGTCTTTTCCAGCTCCAACAGCGCCTGCCCGAGCTGGTCTCGTTGCTGCCGTAGCTCAGCGGTGCGCTGCTCGACCTCGCTCTGGAGCAGCGCCTGCGCTTCTGCGGCGGCATAGAGTCGGGCGTGAAGCTCTTGCTCCAGCGACTGGAGCGCCCGACCCAGGACACTGTGCTCGGCCTCACTCAGCCACGACGCGAGCTGCTGCGCCGGATCTCCCACAGGCAACGGCGTCGCGACCCAGGTCCGCCCGAGCAGCTTGCGATGCAGCAGCGACATCCCCAGCGCCGTCACCACCAGCACCAAACAGCCCAGCGACCCAAGCAGAAGCTGCGTCGGCAGATCCTCCGGTGCCCACACAAAGCCGAGCCCGAAGAGCACCGTGCTCAGCAGCAGCAGCACCTGGACCGACAGCGGTGGTGGACGCAGCGCCTCTAGCGCAGTCAGCGACAAATGTTGGCTCGCCGGGGGGAACAGCGGGCGAAGGCTCCGCCGGGCCAAAAGTCCCAGCCACAGCACCGCCGCACTCTCCCCGAGCAGCACCACCCCGAACAGCACCGAACCTTGCTCGGTCGACAGCAGATCCTGGTGGACCAGCCAAAACACCACCCCCGATAGCCCAACATACGTAAGCAGCGCGTGCGCGGTCGACAGTCGCGAGGGAAGCAGCAGCAAGCGATGGACGACCCGCAGCCACACCACCTCACGCTCGGCAAAAGAAGACAGGCTAGATCCTGTGCCGCTGCGCAGCTCGGTGAGCGGACGCTCGATGCTGTGCAAAAGCGCCATCGCCGCCACCAGCCACAGCCACTCGCCGATCGCCAGCGCCAACGGAAAGGCCCGCCAGAACAACCAGCCCTGCGCCGGCAGCCACAGGAGGAGGAGGAGCAGCAGCAGCACCATCAACTGCGCGGTCGAAAGGAGCCCCGCAAGCAGCACCGTGCCCGAGCGCCGTAGCAGCCGCTGCCGAAACCACGCCAAGGGTTCCGCTGAGCGCCACCGCTGCCCACTGCCCATCATCGAGAGGCCGGGCGCAGCCGGACGCTTCGCTTGCACCCGAGCCAGGTACAGCACATGCACCGCCGCAAGCAACGGCCCGATCGACAGCCCCAGCGCTGGCAGCAGCAAGACATGCTCTTCGCCGAGTAGTCGCAGCCCTAGGAGCAAAAACGACAGCCCCACCGCCCAGCCCAGCCCAATCAGCGAGCGCAGCGCAAACGAGCGCAGCATGAACGGACCACTCGCCAGGCGCTCCTCCGGTTGGTCGTCCCGCGCTGCCCACTTGCGCCACCGCAGCCAGACCACCTCGCCGAGCAGCCACAGCCCCACCGCCAGCACCACTGCCCGCAGCGACATCGGCACAAGGTAGTGCGTCATGCCCAGCAGCACCGCCAGCTCCAGGGTAGCCAGCACCGCACTGGCCGCAGCGAGCGACCGCCACGGTGCCAGCGCCGCCCGCAGCAGCACAGCGGAGCCTCGGTGCGACGTTATAGGCGCTGCTCTTTTCGGCTCCACAGGCGTGCGATGTTTCCGCGATGACGCCACAGGATCAAGAGCAGAAACAGTCCCGCCAGCGCATAGACCGGCGGGCTCGCCGAAAACAGATACAGCCACAGCGGAAACGTCAGCACCGCACCGAGCGATCCCACCGATGAGATTCGCGTCAGCCCAAACAGCACAAGCCAGGTCGCCGCCCCACACAACGCTGGCCACGGTGCAATCGCCACAAAGCAGCCGAGCGCGGTCGCCACGCCCTTGCCACCGGCAAAGCGTGCAAATACCGGCAACAGGTGTCCGATAAACGCCGCCGCCGCCACGCCCACCACAATCCACTGCTTGTCTGGATGGCTTGCCAAGCAGCGCTCTGCCAGCAAGATCGGCCCCGTCGCTTTCAGCGCATCGAGCACGAGCACCAGCAGCCCATAGCCCTTCCCGAGCGCCCGCGCCGCGTTGGTGGCCCCGATGTTGCCCGAGCCGACCGCCCGCAGATCCACCCGCCGAAAGTGCGCAATCACCAATCCAAACGGGATCGAGCCGCACAAGTAGCCAACCAAAATCAGAAGCAGCGCCGCCATCACCCACCCACACTACATCGTCTTGGAACTACAGCGGGCGGCTGAGGACGTGGCGGATGATCAGGCTGGCCAGCTTGGGAAGCGGGGCGACGTCATGAGCCGCGCCGGTCTGGATGGCTTCTTCGGGCATGCTCGGCATCACGGCGGACTGGGGTGACTCGACCAGGACGCGGCCCCCGGCCTTGTGAACGGCTTGCACGCCCGCGACCCCATCGCCAGACATGCCCGATAGGATGACCCCGACCACCGATTTGCCCATCGCGTCGGCGGCGGCGCTGAACATTCGGTCGATCGATGGCACGTAGCCGCTCGTCTGCTCTGTGATCTCACTGGCCGGACGGACGCGAATGATGGCCCCATCGCGATAGACACACAGCGAGTGGTTGGCCGCAGCGACCAACACTTCACCTGGTACCACCGGCAGCTCGGGATTGGCTTCGCGTACCGGCCAGCTCGTGGTGCGGCGCAAGCGGTCCACAAACGCTGCGGTGAACTTCTGCGGCATGTGCTGGGTAATCAGCACAGCGACCGGTAGCTTGGCATCGAGCGCCTGAAGCAGCGTAGCAATCGCTGGTGGCCCGCCGGTCGACGCGCCGATACAGAGCAGAAAGCGCGGGACCAGCGGCTGGCTCACCGTGGGTGCGAGCGGCAGGCTCATCCCGTTTAACAAATCTTCCGAGGAGCGCGAACGCAGCCGAATGCCCTGCCCTTGCAGCCGCATGCGCTCTGCCACCGAGCGAATGCTCAGCCTGGTGACGGTCCGAAGCTTGCGCAACAGGTCTTCGCGCACGGGCAAAAGGTCCACCCGTGACGCAATCCGTGACGGCTTGGCTACGAACTCGACCGCACCCAGCTCCAGCGCTCGAAACACGCTCTCTCGGGTCGCATGGCTGGACACAATCACCACGGGCCGGGGGTTTTTGGCCATCAGCAACCGTAGAAACGCAAAGCCGTCCAGCCGGGGCATCTCTAGGTCGAGCGTGATGACATCGGGTTGGGTCGCGTGGACCACCTTTAGACCCTCTTCACCATCACCGGCTTGGCCAACGATTTGCAGATCCGCTTCGCCTTGCAATAGCCCGGCAATCGCCTGCCGAATCACCGGCTGATCATCGATGATCACGACCTTGAGCGTCTTGCCCATCGTCATGTCGGCTTTCGATACACCAGCTCGCGACCCAGGTGGGCGATGCCAAGCGGTGTGTTGCCATCGAGCAGTGACTCGGCATGACCCAGGAACAGGTAGCCACCAGGCGCAAGCTGGTCCGCCAGTCGAGCAATCAGTCGGTTTCGATCGGCGCGGTCAAAGTAGATGATCACGTTGCGGCAGAAGATGGCGTCAAACAGTCCGCCCAAGATGCTGAAGTCATCGTGGATGAGGTTCAGCCGCAGAAACGTACACATCCGCCGTACCGAATCGTTGATTTGCCAGCGCCCGGTGAGCGGACGGAAGTAGCGATTGTGCCGACCCGGATCGGTCTGGCGAAACGCCGAGGGTCCATAGATGCCTTGAACTGCGGCGTGCAAGGCTTGGCTAGACAGGTCGGAGCCGATGATCCGGACATTCCAGCTATCGAACAGGCCACTTTCGATGATCTCGACAGCGATCGAATACGGCTCTTCACCACTCGCGCAGCCCGCCGACCATACGCTCAGCGAACTGCCCCGGGGTCTCTTGTGATGTAGCTGCGGCAGCAGGACTTCGCGAAAGGCGTCGAGCTGGTACGACTCGCGAAAGAAGTACGTCTCGCGGGTCGACAGAATCTCGAAGATCTCCTGAAACTCGCGGTCACGATGAGTCGACGATTGCTTGGGGTCGGTCAGAAGCAGGTAGTAGTCCAGAAACGAAGCCAGCCCGTGGAGGGACAGCCGATTCTGGAGCCGTCGCTCCAGCAGATACGCCGTCTCTGTTGTGTAGACGAGCCCAAAGCGCGTAGCAATGAGCTTGCTCAGCAGATCGAACGCCTGCGGATCGAGCACAATCGCGCCGGAAATCGGCGACGGCATCGTTAATCCTGAGCAACCTTGGGGAACAACTGCAGGGCCTGCTCAGCAGCCTGCGCGGTCGTCGGGTTCTTGTCTTGGGTGCCGTAGCTTAGCAGCGAGTGGATGCGGCTTCGCAGACCGGCATCGGCAATCACGGCCGCGTGGCGGCGAAAGAAGTGGAACGCGCTGGCCCGGCTGCGCGGATCGAGCGTCGGCAGCATGTCGCACAGCACCGAGAGCGCATCATGGCCCATTTGCAGGATGGCTTGGCCGGTCGTCTCGCCCACGTTCTTATCGGCATCACCGAGCGCCAGCACCAGCGGCCGCAGCATCTCGCGTCGTCCCGTCCAACCGAGCAGAGCTGCCGTCGCCTGACGAACCGGTGGCGTCGCCTCTAACAGCGCTCGCAGCGAGGAACGAATCGCCATCTCATCGAGCCGTCGCGCCGATTCGATCACCAACGTCCGCCCGTTGTCATCAAGCTGCTGATACAGCCGATACAGGGCCACCAACGCCGCTTCCCGCGCCCCACGCGCTTTGTCGAGAAGGCCCGCGATCAGCACCGGCACCGCCGCCTGGTCTTTGCTGTAGCCCAGCGCCGTCATGGTCGCCGGACGCAAGGCCACCGCATCAAGCAGGGGCATCACCTCGGCCACTGGCAGCACCATGTGCTGGCGGTTTAGTCCATCGAGCGCCGCCAGGGCCACCAGCATATCGGGACTCCGCAGTGCCGCCCTCAGCGCTGGAACCACTTCCTCGCTGGAAAACGACGCAAGCTGTTCCATCGCAGCGGCACGGACGTTGGCATCGTCATCCAGCAGTGCCTGACCGAGCGATGGAATCACCCGGGTGTCGCCATACGTCCCCAGCACATCGACCAGCACCTTCCGATGCTCTGGTTTGTGAGCCAGCGCGGCCAGAAGCGGCTCGATGCAAATCGGACCCAGCTTCATCACGCCTTCGATGACCGCATTGCGGCGACCGATGTTGTCGGGTTCGCTCATCGCGTCGACCAATGCGCTCGCCAGCAGCTCCGTGTCGGTCCAGCTCAGCGCCGCCGCCACAGCCTCTTTGCGCACTTGCCAGCTATCGTCGCCCATGACCTCGATAAGCAGCGCGAGCACGGCCTTGCGTTCCGTGGGCTCCTCTGGCTGTCGAGACAGCTTCTGCACTGCCGCAAGTCGCGCTTCTTCCTCACCCTCACGGAAGAGGAGGGCAAGCTGTGCCAGGTCATACGCGGAATTGTGTACGGTCATTGCTTACGCTCCCTTGGCGGCCTGGTTAAGCCCCGCCAAGCTGATTCGTTCTGTACTGCTCAAGATGGCGTCGAGATCCAGCACCATCAGGATGCGTCCCCGGTGGTGACAGACTCCCGCAAAATATCGGGCATTGTCGTTCTGCGTCAGCAGCGGTGGTGGCCGAATTGCCTCACGCGATACGCGCAGCACGTCGGATACACGGTCGACGATCATGCCGACCAGTCGACCTTCGATAGGCACGATCAAATACTTGCGTGCCCGCCGGACCGCATAGTCTTCAAGCTGCTCGGCGCTCAGGGGCGGCAGCTCGAAACGCTTGCGCATATCAACGATGGGTAGGATCGTCCCACGCAGCTCGACGACCCCTTCGATGAAGGCCGCCGCTCGGGGCACGCGGGTGATCTGTAGCGGATTGATGATCTCTTTGATCCGCATGATGTCGAGTGCGTACTCTTCGTCGCCAATGCGAAATCCGCAGAGCTGCACGATCTCGTCCCGAGGCTTTTCGCGCTCGGCCATCTTGCTGTTCTGACCAAAGCCACCGCGCAGCGGTCGTCCCCGGCTCATAACATCCTCCCGGCACGCATGACCTCAAACGACAGCACCTTCACCAAGTCGAGCAAGATGATGATGCGCTGGACTTCGGTGGTGATCATGCCTGGCCCAATCCGAGCTTCTCGGCGCTGTGACTGCTCGATTTCGCTGCGAACGCGACCAATGCCTTCGACAAACTCTGACTCTTTTCCTGACAAAACCGTGGGTGGCTCGATGTCGACTTCTTGGATGCGAACCACTTCGCTGACGCGGTCGACGACCAGGCCGAACCGCTCGCGCTCTTCTTCAGACACGATGTCGCTGCCCGTGGCCGGCCGACTCACGATCAGGATTCGCGACTTTTGCGACAAGCCCGCCGTTCGCATGCGCAGTCGCTGTCTCAAATCCAGGACCGGCATGACCAGACCCCGGACAGCGATAATGCCAGCGACAAACGACGGCACACGCGGTACTTCGGTGACGACGCGGTGCTTGATGATCTCGCGAATGTGCTCGATGCCAATCCCGTACTCTTCATCGGAGACGTGGAACGTCAAGACATCACGAGAGAGGCGCAGCTCTCCGGTCTGATGCCGACCGCCACTCGACTCGAAGGTGCTGGCGGGGCTGCTCTGTTGCGCCATCACGCCACCTCCGAGATGCGCGGCATGGCCTCTTCAGCCACAGCCCGCACGTCGAGTACCAGCGCGGTCTGCTGTCCGCCCAGCTCCGTTGCACCCGCGATGCCCGGAATGCCCTGGAGCGTCTTGCCCAGTGACTTGATCACGATGTCCTGCTGCCCCACCAGATCATCGACCAGCAGGCCCAACCGGTTCTGCGCCAGCGCCACCACCACCACGTAGCCACTCTTGGGCTCGGGCATCTCCGGCGGCCTTTGCAGCGAGAAGATGTCTTCCAGTCGCACCAGCGGCAGCGTCTGGTCGCGCAAGGTGATGACCTCGCGGCGCTCGATGGTGCGGATCTGCTTGTAATCGAGCATCAAGCTTTCCATCACCGAGTTGAGCGGAATCGCGTACGAGCGCCCCGCTGCGCGGATGACCAGAGCCTGAATGATCGCGAGCGTAATCGGCAGCGTGATCGTAAGCCGCGTGCCATGGCCCGGCTCGGAGTCGACCTCGATGATGCCAGCCATGCGCGAGATGTTGGTCTTGACCACGTCCATGCCGACGCCGCGCCCCGACGTCTCATCAGCAACCGCCCGCGTCGACAGACCCGGCAGAAACATCAGCTCGTACATCTCGGCCCGAGGCATATCGCGAGCCTGATCTTCGCTGATCTGGCCGCGAGCCACCGCCCGCTGCACCAGCGCTTGGGTGTCGATGCCGTTGCCGTCGTCTTCGATTTCCAGCACGACGTGGTTGCCGCGCTGCTCGGCATTGATCGCCACCGTTCCCGCCGCCGGCTTGCCACGCGCCAGCCGCAGCTCTTGATCCTCGATGCCGTGATCGATCGCGTTTCGGATGAGGTGCATCAGCGGATCGGACAATTCCTCGATGATCAGCTTGTCGAGCTTGGTATCGCCACCCGACACCACAAAGTGGACGTCCTTGCCAATCGCCTCTCGCGACATCCGCCGAACGACCCGGGACAGCTTGTCAAAGACCTGCTGGAGCGGAACCATTCGCACCGCCAAGATGCCTGCCTGAAGCTCGTCGAGCTTTCGGGTCAGGGCGCGCAGCTCGTCTTGCAGCGCCCGCGCCAGCTCCGCACGGACTCGATCCCGGCGCAGTTCATCGTGAACCACCTGCATGCCGGACCGAGTCAGCGCCAGCTCACCCACAATGTTCATCAGCACGTCAAGCTTGCGGATGTCGACGCGCACGGTCTGGGACACGCTCTTTAACGTGTGTCCGGGCTCTTGTCGACCACCGCCGTCGCCGTCACCATCGCTATCGCTGGGAAGTGATTCCTTCTGCGCAGCGGAAGACGTCGCTGGGGCGGCCTGAGACGCCGAGCCGTTCCCGTTTCGCACCGAGACCTGCGAGCGAATCTGCGAGGACTGCGTTTGGCCATTCCCAGACTGCTCGGGATGGATCGACACCGAGCTCGACGTCGGCGCACTCCGCTTGGTAACTTGGACCACTCGCGCTGGGGCATTGCCCACCGCGCCAACGATCGCCGACGAGCTATGCGGCGAACCGAGCAGCACCTCCAGGTCAATTCGTTCCGGGTCGGTACCCGACGAACCTGGAACGATGGCAATCACCTCGCCCACCGGCTTGAGCGCCGCCTTGATGTGCTCCAGCTCGACGTCAATCGTCATCAGCGGGAACGAACCCAGGACGCGGTACAGGTTCTTGCCGGTCCGGATGTTCTCTTTGAGACGATGCTCTTCGTATTCGGTCAGCGCAGCAACCAGGCCGGGGTCGAGTTCAAAGTCGCCCGAGGTCGGCTCGCTCGCCGCTTTGGCCGCCCCTTTCGCCGTGGGGTTGGCCGCCCGATTGACGCGAGTCACAAAGTCATCGACCAGCGCACTTGGAGGCGACGCCGCTTGCAGGCCGTGGTCGGCCACTTCCGCGCAGATGAGCTGATACTGCTCAATCGCCTCGAACAGCAGATCCAAGACATGCGGGGTCAGCAGCACCTTGCCAAGCCGCAACGCGTCGAGAAGGTTCTCGGCGTGATGCGACATGTGCATCATCCGCTCGACGCCCGACAGGCCAGCGAGACCCTTGAGCGAGTGAACCGCTCGGAATGCACTGTTGATCAAGTCAGGATCAACACGAATGCCTTCAGTGGACGGATCGCGACCTAAGCACGCATCGGCGATCGCCAGCAGGTCTCGATTGAGCTGCTCGATGATCTCCTGCGATTCAGACAGGAACTCGTCCCGTACTTTGTCGCTGCCCTGCTCGGCCATCGCTTTCTCTTCACCACCTTGACCACCCACCGACGAAATGTGCGGGGGTGACCGGAGCTAGGACTTCTTGACCTGCGACACCATTTGCGGCGCGATGTTGGCCCCCGGTGCCGTGACCTGCTTCGCCAGCTCAATCAGCGTCTCAGGCGGAAACGGCTTCACCAGATACGCCGAGGCACCAAGCTGCATCCCGCGATCACGGTCTTTGTCCCGTCCGTCGGTGCTGATGATGATGATCGGCGTGTTCTGATGAAGGGGGCTTTTTCGCACGTAGCGCACCAGCTCAAGCCCGTTGATATCGGGCATGTTGACGTCGGTAACCACCAGGTGAAACGAAGCGCTCGGCAAAATCTTGAGCGCTTCGAAGCCACTCTTGGCGGTCGTGACTTCGTAGCCTGCATGCTCCAGGGTTGCAGTGACAAAGTTGCGGATGGTGGCGGAGTCGTCGACGACCAGCGCTCGCAGAGAAGAGACCGTCATGGAGCGTAACTATATCACTGGTCAGACATTTTTTGGTTTCCAACTAACAAATACGCGGCGGTTCAACAAAAGCTGAGCGGGGATGTAGCACGCCAGGATCAGCTAGCGGACGAGGCGGGGCTGGTAGGTGTAGCCAATGGTGGCCATCACCCCGAGGTAGTCGTCGGTAGCCGAGGTCACCGGCTGTCCGCTCGATTGGAGGATGTTGCCAGCGCCGTCAAAGCGCAGCCGGTTCTGTTCAAAGAATAGGCGAGCGCCCAGGGTGAGTCCGCGATAGACGTTGACCTGGGACGAGCCTTCCAGACGCCACTGCCAGCCGTCGCCCGGACCGTACGACAAAAAGCCGTTCCGATCGCGGGCCTCCGCCATGCTGCCGTCCTCTTTGCCCGGTCGGGTCATAAGGCCCAAGCTCAAGTGCTTGGCCAACGTGGCACCGGCTGTGACCGAAACCCGCTGCGTGAAGAACAGCCGCACCGCCAGTGCGCCGCCGACATAGCGATAGCTCGCGGGCGGCACCCGCAGGTAGTCGATGTTCTGCTTGGCTGCGGTCTGAAACGAGTGCTCGCCGTACAGCGCTTCGAGCGCAATGTCGGGACGCAGCACCTGGTTCCACGGATTCAAGTGGCCGCGCAGGGCGATGTCGTAGCGTAGCTCGCTCGCGGTGTAGCTGCCCGATGGCGGCTGTCCTGGTTGCAGGACGTGGGCAATGTCGGGCCAGAACGGCAGCAACACCTGCGCCCGCAGCCCGATTCCCGACAGCAGCGGTCCACTCGATGGCAGCAGCGCAAAGGGATGAAGCTCGCCCAGGATCACCATGCCATGCGCGCCAGAGCGACCGAAACGCAGCTCCGAGCCTTCGTTTTGCAAAAGCCTCGTGTTGTACAGATAGCCCAGCTCCAGTTGCAGCGCGGCTTGCCATGGCGGTCGCCGCTGGAGAAGGTCTTGCGCCGCCTCGCTGAGCGGCACCAAAGATGCCCTTGGCTTGCGCGGATCGAACTGAACCTGCTCGCTGTCTTCGAGCTGCTGCACCTGGCCTTGGTGCTGCGGTAGCGTATTTGCAACCACTGGTTTTGCCACCACCGCGCTCGGGCTGGCCGCTGGAGGCTGCGGCACCACCTGTGGCGTGGGCACCACCGCAGTCTGATTCGGCGTAACCGCACGCAGCAGCGACTGCTCGATGAGGAGCTGAATGGCCGACCCCTTGTCGGCAAAAGTCGCCGGTTGCAGCAGCGGTCGGTCGACGTCAAACGAAAGCTGGCCGAGCAGCGCGCCATCGGCCGCATAGACGCTCACGTTTAGTCGATACGGCTTGGGATGATCCGAGCCGCTCGTCGACTCCAGGTAACCGGCCACGATCAGTCGCGCCCCGAGCAGCTTGGCCATGCCCAGCAGGTCGCCGGTCTTGCCCTGGTTTTTGAGCCGCGCCATCCCCGTCCACAGGTCCGGTGCGAGCAGCCGATACGGCCGTCCGGCGCTCCTCTGTGCCAGCGACTCATAGACCACGCTCGCGGTAAAGCCCGGCTCGATCGGCTTCTTCGGAGGATGAGCCAGCTCTCGACCATCAAACGGCGCGGTCGCAACAATCATCGGTTGCTGAGCAAGCACCTGCGGTGGGAAAAGAAGCATCAGGGCGACCAGCAGCCCCTGCACGCTGATCCCTAGTAGTTTGCTACGGTTGTCCTCAGGCATAGCGGTAGCTCGAACACAGATTCCGAGTGCAATCTATGTTGCCACAGCTCCCGCTAGAATTTGCAGCTTTGCGACCTGCTACGGATTAAAGCGATAGCCGACGCCACGGACCGTCTCTAAGTGAACCGGCGTGTCCGGGTTTTCTTCGATCTTGCTGCGCAGCCGAACGATGAAGTTATCGATGGTACGTAACGTAAAGTGCTCGCCGCCCCAGATGCGCTGCATGATCTGGTCGCGGGTCAGCACCTGGCCGGGATGCGACATAAACAACCGCAGCAGATCGAACTCCTTGGCGGTCGTTTCGATGTCTTGACCATCCACCAGGAGCCGCCGCCCTGGCACATCCAAGTAAATCCGAGACGTCGACTTGTTCCCCGGACTACTCGGACTGCTCGACAGGCTCTTGTGCAGCCGCCCACGCCGTAGCAGCGCTCGCACTCGCGCCAAAAGCTCGGCCAGCCCAAACGGCTTGGTCATGTAGTCATCGGCCCCAAGCGACAGCGCCATCACCTTATCGGCTTCCTGATCCTTGGCCGACAGCACCAAAATCGGCAGCTCGGCCCGCCGCTGGCGCAGCTCGCGGATCAAATCCAGCCCTGACAGTCGCGGCAGCATCAGGTCGACCACGATCAGGTCCAGGTGCTCGCTCTCTGACAGTCGCCGCCCGATCTCGCCGTCCTCCGCACACAGCAGCTCATAGCCCTCTAGCTGCAAGTTGAGCTGGAGCGCTTTGCGAATCGACACATCGTCTTCGACCAGCAGGATCGTCTCGCTCATCGGTCCCCTTCGAGTCCACCACTACGGCAGCGCGGGCAAAAGTACCGTGAAGGTTGCGCCTTGTCCCGGCTCGCTCTCGACCATCACCGAGCCATCGTGTGCTGCGACAATGTGCTGCACCATCGAGAGTCCCAGCCCGGTTCCCGGCGGTTGCAGCGGCATCTCGGGCCGCGTCAAGCGATAGAACTTCTCGAACACTCGTCGTTGCTCGTGTTTGGGAATGCCCGGACCGTTGTCCGAGACACTGATCGCCACCTGGGGCCCGCGCCGCTGACAGCGCACCGTGATCACCTTATTGGGCCCGGTGTAGTGAAACGCGTTCTGCAGCAGGTTGAGCAGCGCTTCACTCATCGCCGCGATATCGACCCGTACCTTGGGCAGATCGTCGGCAAGCTGCCGATCGAGCCGAATCGGTGCCGCATCGTAGGTCAGCACCTGCGGCTCGAACGCCCGCAGCGCCGCATCGATGACATCCGCTGGCGACTCATCGGCCAAGCGGTAGCTGCGCCGCCCGGCTTCCATGCGCGCCCAGCCAAGCAGCCGCTCGACCATCTCCGACAGCCGCTTGGTTTCTGTCGCCACGATGTCGAGCACCTGCTGGATCTTTTCGGGATCTTGCAGCCGCTTGGCTTGCAGCGTCTCGACAAACAACCGGATCGAGGTAAGCGGCGTCCGCAGGTCGTGCGACACCTTGTTGACGAACTCGGTCTGTAGCTGCGCAACGCTCGACTCGCGCCGCACGTAGACAATGGTCAGGGCCACCCCGCCGACCAGCGTCACCGTCAAGCTCAGCGTCATGATCCCGAAGACCACGTCCTTGGTCGCGTGCCCGAACACCAAGATCAGCACGCCAATCGTGATGAGCAGCGCACTCGGTCCGTACGCAAAGATCGCCACCAGCGTCATCAATCGCCGCAGCTTTCGACGCTGCAAGTCCGCAAGCTGAGCCGCCATGTCTTATAACCAAAAACGGACCTGGGCCCTCGGGCCCACCGTCAGATACAAGGGAATGCTGGCGAGGTCGGTCACGATCCCGTGATAGCGAAACGCCACGCCAAACGAAAAGCGCCGGTTTAGTAGATAGTCCGCGCCAAGCCCCACAGAGATCCCGGCTTGCAAGCCACCGCTTGTTTCCTTGCCGACCCGGGTCTGCAAAGACAGCACACCGACCGCTGCTTCGAAGAACGGCTGGATGCGGACGATGTCGAGCGCGTAGGACACCCCGACACTGGCCTGCCAGGCGAACAGCGAGCCCTCGGCCAGCTTCTGCTCCGCATCTGCGGGAAGCGGGTGATACGAGGCACCGCCAAACGCGATGATGGACACCGCGTCGGACAGCCCGATCTGAATGTGCCCGTTGCCGCCCCCGCCGTAGCCAGTGCGGTCGGCCAGATAGCCAACGCCGAACAGCGGCTGCACCCCGATGCTAAGTTCACGACGCTCGGCATGGGCAAGCTGGGTAGAAAGCAGCAGCAGACCGGCTGGTAGCAAGCGTCGCATGGCTTGTCTCGCTCGTATCACGACCCGACCGCGAGGAGCAACCGCACTTGCACTTTTTGCGAGCCTGGCCTTTCATGCGAGCGCTTTGTCCACCACCGAGACTTCGTCGACCTTGCCTGTCACAGCCGCGCCGACCACACCCGGCTTGCCAAGCCCGCCTTTGCAGACCGGCTTGCGCGCCCGAGTTCACCTCCATGACTTGGCCGCAGGCGGCGAAGCGGTCGGGCGGCTCGCCGATGGCCGCGTCGTATTCGTACCGGGTGGCGCTCCCGAAGAAGAAGTCGAGGTTTCGCTGGACGAGCTACGCAAAGGCTATGTCCGAGGCACGCTTCGCCGAGTCCTCTCCCCTTCGCCACACCGCGTCTCCCCCGTTTGCTCACTCGCAGCACCAGGTCGCTGCGGCGGCTGTCCGATCATGCACGTAAGCCGCACCGCCCAGCTTTCCGCCAAGCAAAGCTGGGTGACCCGCGCCGTCCGTCACAGCGGTGCCGTGGTGCTGCCGATGATGGCCCCCACGCCCGAACAGCACTACCGCATCCGTGCCAAGCTCGGGGTGATGACCGGCAGCGGCGGGGCCAAGCTGTCGTTTGCCATCTCGCGCTCCGGCGAGCGGCAGCCGATTGCCGCCTGCCCAGTGCTCGATGAGAAGCTCTCATCGGTCCTGTTTGTCAAAGCGGCCCGACTCACCAGCCTCATTGGCTCCGGCGGTTCGGTGTCAGCCTTGGTCGGCCAGCATGAGGGGCAGCCCCGGGTTCAGCTCGCGGTCGAGCTGGGCCGCAGCGCCCACCGCCCCCAAGTGAGCGCCGAACTACAGCGGCTGATCGACGAAGGAACCTTGTGCGGCGCGATCCTGGGTCCGGACGTTCTGGGCGCAGCGTCGGTGGATATCGGCGGAGAACTCGGACCGCTGGCCGCCAGTGCCGATGGCTTCGCCCAAGCCAGCGAGCCCGGCCACAGCCTGCTCCCCAAGCTGGTGCAGGCGGCGGTTGCAGCGGGTCACGGAACGCCCCCGGCGGTCTTGGAACTCTACGCGGGCAGCGGCAACCTCACCCGCGCCCTACTGGGACTTGGTGGCACCGTCCTGGCCGTTGAAGGGGAGCCCCGCGCCGCCGCTCGCCTGCGCGAATTGGCCCAAAGCCCACGGGCCGAGCAGCGACTGACCGTTCGGCCCGTCGCGGTAGAGCGAGCCCTGCCCGAGCTCCTTCGTGACGGCCCCCGCTGCGACACCATCGTCCTGGACCCACCGCGAGGCGGTGCCCGACCAATCGTACCCATGCTCGGCGCGCTCTCCGCCCGCCGCATCGTCTACGTCTCGTGCGATGCCATGACCCTGGGACGCGACCTTGGGGAACTCCAGCACTTTGGCTTCACCCCCCGCACCGTGCAGCCGATCGACCTGATGCCCCACACCGCCGAAGTCGAGTGCGTGGCAGTGCTCGACCGTTAAGGAAACAGGCCCGGGTTCGCGAAGCGACTACTGCGCTTGGTCGAGGAAACTCAGCAAGACTTGGTCGAACTTGGTGCGGGTGCGTTCGATCGGCGCGTACTTGCCGATGCCTGGCAGGAACGTAAACCACTTGCCCGGACTCGCGAGCTGCTGAAAGAACTGGATTCGGTCTTGCGTGCTCTCTGCCGAGCCGTCCCGCTCGCCTTGCAGCACCAGCGTCGGCACCTTCAGCTTGGCCGGGTCGACCGGGCTTGGCCGGGTCAAGTCGATCAGCGCACCGTTTGGGGCCGAGGCGGACTCGGACCGGCAGACCTGCGCCCGCCGCCGCACAAACTCGGGATCGAGGTCGCCGTCTTCAGGCTTGAGCAGCGAGGCCTGCTGCCCGAGCGTCCGCAGCGGCCCAGGTGGTACGCTCGCGCCCTTGTCAATCAGCCGATAGCGCATCCCGAGCAGCGCCAGTCGCCCGACCTTGTGCGGTTTTTGCGTGGCGAACAGCGCGGCGGGCTGCGCGCCCCACTGGTAGCCGAACAGGTGAACCCGCTCGACCCAGCGCAGCGCCCGAATGAACTCGACCGCCGCCTCAACGTCCTTGGCCGCGCTCTGCGCATCGGTCCAGTCGCCCTCGCTCCGCTCGGAGCGTCCGTAGCCGTGCAGGTCGACGGCGAAGACGTCGTAGCCCGCGTCCGCCAGCATCTCCATCATCGAGTAACCGTGATCCGGGTCCGGGTCAAACGTGCAGCGGCTGGCCCAGGTTGCGCCGTGAACCAGCAAGATCACCTTGCCGTTCGCCTTCCACGAGTCTTCGCTGCCCACCCGCCACTTTTCGTACAGCTTGAGCTTGAGCCCTTCTCGCTCAGCCATCAGCTCGCGGGTCTTGATTTCTCGCGGACCGCTGTCGCCTTTGCTACGCTTGACGTCGCTGCCAGTGTTGTTGGCGAGAGCGTTGCTAGGACTAGTGACAGGCGCGGAGAGTCCCACCGCGACGGCCAGGGCAGTGGAACAAAACGAGTATCTCTTTAACATGGGGCCTTTCGCATATCACCACTTAGGCCACCCTCGCAACAAAACCAGTGCGTAGGTCGCAGTGCTCTGAGTTAGGATGGCGGGCCCGATGACCAAAGAACACACAAGCTCCGAGAAGGCACGACGGGTCAGGCTTTCGCTGGCCAGACTTTTTCTCGGTCGGTGGGCGCTGACGCTCACACTCTGTGGCGGGATGAGCCTGGCGGCCAAGCCGGTCCTGGCGCAAGACTACGCCGCAGCCGGTCAGCACTTCGACGCCGCGCAAGAAGCCTTCGCAGCGGGCAAGTTCGAGCTGGCGGCCCGTGAGTATCAAGCCGCGTTCGACATCACCAAAGAGTCCACGCTGCTGCAAAGCATCGGTGAGTCCTGGCAGCGCGCCGGGAATCAGGTGAAGGCACTCGCTTCGTACAAGGCGTACCTACAAGCAAGTCCGCAAGCACCCGACCGCGTCGCCATCGAAGAGCGCATCAAAGCCATCGAAGCCGCGCAAGCAGAAGCGGCCAAGCCCGCGCAACCAACCCAAGAACCGGGACAACCATCGGCTGTAGCCGGACAACCATCGGCTGTAGCCGGACAACCATCGGCTGTGGCCGGACAACCATCGGCTGTGGCCGGACAACCATCGGCTGTGGCCGGACAACCATCGGCTGTAGCCGGACAACCATCGGCTGTGGCCGGACAACCATCGGCTGT
>CALLYL010000275.1 GCA_937859535.1 uncultured Myxococcales bacterium | reverse complement strand
GGGCACAGCGCGATCCAGGTGCCATTGGATCGCCACCAGTGCCGCTGACCAGGCTTTGCGTGGTTGCAGGCCCGATACTCCTCACCGATTCTTGGACTGGTCCTCTGAATCATCGTCTCTCCAGCTATCTCCGCTTGTGCTTTTTGTTTGCGCTGCCGCGAATCGGCGGGCGCTGGGTTTGGCCCAACATTCCCAGGCTGGGCGGGCCGGTTTTGGGGCTGCTTACCGGCGGCAAATTGCCTCCGAAAGCCAATCTCGGGATGACGATCCCGGTGGGGCTACTCGGCGGTGTCGAATCAGCTCCCTCGTCTGCGTTGTCTTCGTCGGCAGTCGCTGCGGGCGCAGCCTGATGCGCAAGTTTTGCGGTCAGCTCGTCTCGCTGACGCTCGACCTCCGACAGCTTCGCGGCCAGCTCGTTGCGGTCGCGCTCTGCCTGCGCCGCTGTCGTGGCCTGCTCTTTGCGCTCGTCCTCCAACTTGAGGATCTGCCTGGCCAGCGTAGTGCGCTGGGCCTGTAGCGCATCGCGTTCACTCGATACGGCTCTGACCTCTTTGGCCAGCTCGTCCCGCTCGGTTGACAGCTTGGCGATCTTTTGGTCCTGCTCCGTCGCGCGAGCCTGTAGCTGCCCCACCGATTTCTCGATCTCTTGCAGCTTTTGGTAAAGCGCCCGGTTCTCCGCCGCTTGCAGCCGCGTCGAGCTGTCATCCCTGGCTGGGGTTTTGGGCACCGTGGCGCGCAGCAGTTCCAAGTCGCGACGGGTCGCTGCGTGCTCTTTCCGTTCCCTTTCTATGGAAGCAAGCAGATCGGTTCGCTCTTTGGTCTGGAGTGCCCGATCCTCCTCTAGCTTCCTCACTCGCGCGACAAGCTCCGCATCCGGTGCCCGCTGTGCTGCGATCCCTGGCACCAACACGGGAACCTGCTCGGGCTGTGGTCGGGTCGCGGTTGCAGGCTTTCGTTTCTTTCTCTCGGTCGGTGGTTTGGGTGGCTTCGGTGGCTTCGGTGGAATCACCTCGCCTTTCAACGTGTACGGCAGGCCGGTCTTCTCGTCATAGAAGTGGACCGCCGGAAACGCCCTCCGCACTTCCACAAAGACTGACGTTTCGTTGGGCCGAGGGTTGCCCTCGAACCAAACCCTCACTCGATAGCGGCCTACCACGGGCACCCGAGGCCCCTCGAACCATGGGCTGAAGTTGTAATAGGGGGTGCTGCTAAAGCAAGTCCTGCCCGACTCATTGGGCATGCGCTTGGTTTTCCGATCCTTCGGCGGGAAGGTCGAGTCACCGATCTGACGATCCACCTTGGCGATCGGATGCGTACCGACGAGCGCGTACCCCACCACTACCCGATTCACCCGTGCCTCGAACTGCTTGATGGACTCGCGGACGTTCTCGAAATCAGCAACGGTGATCGTGCTGGAAAACTCACGATTCGCCCGCGACCACACGAACGCGCGGCAACTCGCCTGGCAGAAAAACTTATTCAGCCGAGCCCGTGCCTCGAGCGGGCTCTGACAGTTCCGGCACCTCCGCTCGGAGCTGGTAGCTGGTAGTTGATAGCCCGTAGCTAGTAGCTCGTGGCTAGTAGCTGGTTGTAGCACGGAACCATCTTATCAATCCCCCATCGAAGTTCGTCAACAGGAATATGCCGATCTCCTTCCACTCTCTATTGCTTCCTGTTACGCATTCAACGACGGGTATTTGCCTCTCGTTGACGTTTTATTCGTTGAATGTTGATGGAATGTTGACGTTTGTTTTCTGACAGGGTGACAAACGGAACACATTAGGATGTGGATTGGTTGATTTTATTCGGAAGGCAGTGATTCATTGTCGCTCAGCTTGAGTGCATAAGGCACCGACGCCGCCGCATGTGGGTATTCCGGCCACCAGAACTAAAGTGGTGTGAATTCTTTACTTGCTTGCGCTGGTAGCGAGTGACGTGGTAATCTTTTTCTTGGGGGGTGTTGGACATGACCAGCAGAGAGATCCAGGATGCAATCATTAGCGGCAGTGATGGGGCGAAGGCGTATCGTCTTATCCAAGAGCGGGGAGGAACGCTCTACTACGTGCCGTCGATCGATAAGCCGCCCCTAAACTTGTCTCCATTTGAGCAAGGGGTGGTGCCACCCGGCTCATATGGCGTTGCGTATGTGGACGCCGGTGGGAAAGAATTTTTGCGAGAGCACCGCATCAATGTCGTGGTCGAATCACTTTTTCCTGTTGTCTACGAAAGCGCGACTCCACTTTCAAAGGAGGCAGCCGAAGTCGCTCACTCATTGGAGGTAGAGAAGCTAAACGCAGACACGCTCAAGGTGCGCGGCAGTGCTCATTCGTTTACCGAAAATCTCTCTTTCTATGCGGCATTTCAGCGGGCGATGGGCACGCAGAGTGCTACCGAGCTGCGCATCAAGAATGAACAGATTGAACTGCTCGCAAAAGCTTCTTCGACGCTGCTGGAAACACAGGCCGCGCTGTTGGAGTCGTTTAAGCAGCATGCCGAGAAGCTGAAGACGCCGCCGCCACCGCCGTCGCCGCCCAACTGGGAAAAGATCATCGCCGCTGGGGCTCCAGCATTGGCAAGCATGTATACGGCAACGATTGCTGCCATCACGAAGTCGGCCCCCGTCAGAGTGTCCGGCCTTGCTGAGCCGCTCGCGCCCGAGAGCGAGAAGATGAGCCAGCTCTACGAGGCACTCGGCAACGTGGCGAGCAATGAGCGGCTTGAGGCAATGCTGAAGGACGAGGCCAAGCTCGCAGACTGGCTGAAACTCGTGCGGAGTTTCCTAAAAACACAAGACGCGGCTGAGCAGGAACCATCAGACCCGGAGTAGGACGTGAATCCGCAGAAAAACTACTATCGGTTTTTGCTCTGTCGGCCTACGGACGATCACGATACACTCAAGAGCGCGTATCGTCAGATCGTGCGTCGAACCCACACCGATGCAAACGACGGCAGTGAAGAGTATCGGATTCTGTTTGAGCATGCGGTGGAGGCTTGGAAGGTACTTGGGGAGCCGAAGCTGCGAGGCGAATATGATACCGCAAGGGCGCAATGGCTCAGTGGCCGTGGGGCTATCCAGTGTGCAGGATGCGGTGAGGCGCTGCGAGTGACTCCTGGTGCAAAACAAAACTGTCCGATTTGTAAACATGTCGTCTCGAAGGAACAAACTCCCGCGTGGCAATCAAATTTTGTCCGCCCTATTGTAGACAGTGGCCGACGTATTGGAGACGCGGTCTTGGACACGGTTCTCGATGAAAGCGAGAAAGAGGCAGAGCGTCTGGGGCGGGAGCTTGTGCAAAAAAGTGCCACGGTGCTATCCGGCTTGATTCTCACCGGCTTTGAACGCGCCCGACGAAGGCTTGGGCGAAGGGGACATTCACGATGATTTTCGAGGACATTACAATTCAAGACTGTCAGCGAGAAGCCTTGCTAGAGACACAAATCGTGGTGACTCAGCGGAAAATCGACAGATTATTCAAGCAAATCGAAACAAAAGAAGAGATTGCACAAGGCTTGATGAGTCCCTGGTTTTGTGAACATTACGACAGTGAGGTCGGAACACGTTATCAGGAAATCGCGCTGCTAGAGGGAGCAGTCCGCGCTGCAAAGCTCGAACTGGATCGACTGGCAGACAAGCGGTACGCCGACAAGGCACGGCGATTGGCAGCACTCGCACTGATTGAAGAGGCCCAGCTTGGAAAGAAGGCAGCGGCTGGGACGACTCCTGCGTCCGCGCCGTCGTCCGATCCAGGGCAGAAGCAGCAAGCCATGATCTTTGGACCGGGAGAACCGCCCGCCGCCCCGCCCAAGTCCACTCCGCAGAGCGTGACGATCGATCAGAAAGCGGAGGACGACATCGCCCGCGCCTTCGAGATTTGCTC
>CALLYL010000274.1 GCA_937859535.1 uncultured Myxococcales bacterium | reverse complement strand
GCTTGTCCCCGATGTACTCGGGACACTTGCGGAAGTAGTAGAACGGACCGAGCTGGAGCGTCTCTTGGTAGGGACGGCGGTTGTGATACAGGATCGGAAACAACGCCTGGGTGCTGCTACCGCCGCGACGGTGGAACCACAGAAGCGGGAAGACCCCAGCGGTATAGCCCGCGTCCTCGCCCCGGGTCGTGACCCGCGCAAACACTGGACCGACCGAGACGTGGTAGCTCCCCTTTTCCTTGTCCGCCGAATAGACAAACAGCGGTGGCAAAATCGCGACGTGCGGATTCTGACCTCGTGCCACCGAGATGAGCGGAAGCAGACCGCCACCCGAGCCGGTCTGAGACGACCAGCCGTAGATCGGACCTAGGAAGCCAAACTTCCGCTGCGGCGAGGTATGCAGCGCTGCAAGCAGCGGCACCAGCACCCGCGTATCGCTCTTCTGTTGACGGCTAGAGAAGTGGAAATAGAGCGGAACCAGCCCTTCGCTGCCGCCTTCTTCATCGCGAGTGTAAAAGAACGGTCCGGCATAACCCCACGACGAGCCGGTCGTCTTGTTCCGATACCACATCGCCAGCGGCGGCAGCACCGTCGTAAAGCGCCGCAGCGGATCATCGCGATGGAACGCCGGGGGTGCCAGCCACACCGTGGTGCTCGACTCCTCATCGGGATTCTTGTAGGAACCACCGAGCGGCGTGACGATCAGACGGCTCTTGTCGGCCCCTCGGTGATACAAGAACAGCGGAAACAGCGTCGAGGTCCGCGAGCCGTTCTGGTAGTTCTCGCCGTCGTAAAATAGCGGCAGCACCAGCGTGTGGCGCTTCTCGGCTGTCCGTGAGTGGAACACGAGCGGCAGGAACCCACCGACCGTGCGCTCGGGAGTCCTGCGGTAAAAACCGAGTGCCAAGAAGAACGCCTGGCTCAAATCGGGCTGCTTGCGGACAAACAAGAGCAGCGGCAAAAACCCGGTATCGGTCCGCTTCTCTTCGACGTTGTGGTGATGAAAGAACAGCAGCGGTGGCAGCACCACCGTCGTTGAATCGGTCTTCTTGGTCACCCAAAACAGTGGCAGAAGGCCGACCGCCTTGCCCTGCTCCCCGTTTGCGCCGTAGCTCTGATAGAAGAAAAGCGGCCAGATGCGATGGGCTCGCATCCCCGGTTCCCGATGGTACTGATAGGTCGGGAAGACCCAGACGTCGCGGGTCTTTTCCTTGAGATTCTGATGGTCCGCGAACAGCGGAAACAGCACCCGCGTTTTCTTATCGGGATGCCAGAAGCTGTAATAGAAGGGCAGCACCATCCGGTAGCCAATCGGCCCCAGACGATGGAAGTACAGGATCGCCGACAGGGGTCGCTGAATGCTCTTGCAGCTCTGCTGAACGCAGATGGTCTTGTCCGGACACTGACCATCGCTGTCGCACTCTGGCTTGGGCTTTTTGGCCAGATCCCGCTTCTTCTGTTTTTCTTCTTCCGATTCCTCTTCGTCTTCGTCGATGACCTGACCAGGTGCCGGGGTTGCGAAGCGCTGCGCCTCCTCCGGGTTCTGGGTGGTTGTCACTTGCGCCGCTTGCGCCAGCAGAGGAAGCGGTGGCAACGAGGTTTGCGCAGTCGGATTCGACTGCTGGTTCGCCGTGGGTTGTCCCTGAGGAATTCCCATAGCAGTACTCGCCCCACGCCCCAAAAAGAGCGGCAGCGGCGACAGTGCCCCCTTCGCGAGCGGCACGGCGCTCTGCGGCAGAAGCACAACTCCCGACGGACGTGGTGCCGCGTACGCAGAACTTGCCGAGACCCCGAGGAGCAGGGTCACAGCCAGCACAGCACGCGGAAACCAGCGACGGGAAGCAGTTACGGCGTCATCTTCCACTCGCCGTTCTCCAGCACAAGGTTCACTTCGTCGGTCTGGACGTTTTCGCCCTTGGTGCGTCGCACCTTCAGGTTCGCGAGCTTGAACTCGCCCTGGGTCTTAAACGTGCTGCCGCGAAGCTCAAACGAGACACCCTCTAGGTCTTTTTGCGCCTTCTTGAGCTCGTCGGCAGACTGCATCATCTGCTGACCCACCTGCCCCTGGTAGAGCAGCGCGTAGCAGTCGATCGCCTTTTGGACTTCGCCCTTCACCATCGCCCCACGCCAGCGCTCGAACGTCTTTTCAGGCGTCGAAAACTCGGCTCGCGGCGGCGGCAGCTTGAAGGTGATCGACTTGATCTTGTCGCGGGGCAGCTCCAGCTTCTGGCCACCGCTCGTTTCCATCACCACGATTCCATCGAAGTAGTGGGTCAGCTTGCCAGCGATCTGGGTGTTGTCCGCGAGTGTGACAACTTCGGAGGCGTGTGCGCTAACGGACGAAAACAGCAGCGTCCCAACGGCGAAGCAGGCAGCGCGAGCAACAATTCCCGCCATGTTTGAGATGGCGTTCCGACCAGAAGGCATCAGACAAACTCCTATGGGTGAAGTGCTGGAAATACCTGGACTTTCCGCTGCTGTCAAGGCTTACGACGTCGGTTTCCCGTCGGTGTTTGCAAGCCTCCCAGCCCCGAGGACTGGCTCTGACGACGAGTTGCTAACTTCGCAAAAACGATAGCACGGCGTCCGCGCTCCGTAGGCCGTCAATCGCCGCGCTGACAATGCCTCCGGCATATCCGGCCCCTTCACCAACCGGAAACAAGCCAGGGAGCGATGGTGACTGTAGGCTTTCACCGCGCACGATTCGCAGCGGAGACGAAGTCCGTGTTTCGACCCCGACAAGCTGCGCTTGCGGCGACAAAAATCCCGGCATCGTTCGCTGAAATCGCCCCACCGCTTGCCGCAACGAATCGGCCACATACGGCGGCAGGATCGCCCCGAGGTCCGAAGCGACCACCCCAGGACGATAGGTCGTTCCCAGCACATCGACACTGCGCCGGTTGGCCATGAAGTCAGTCAGCTTCTGCGCCGGGGCTCGAAACTGCCCGCCTCCCGCCACAAAGGCCGCCTGCTCGATCGACCGCTGAAAGAGCATTCCCGCCAGCGGATCCCCGGAGAAGCGCTCGAACGGCTGCACATCGCGATCTTCCACCGAGACCACCAGCGCGCTGTTGGCAAGCGGCGAGTCACGGCGCTTGAGGCTCATGCCGTTTACGCACAGACCCCCCGGTTCGGTCGCGCTCGGTACCACCCAGCCGCCGGGACACATGCAGAAGCTGTAGACCCCGCGCTCATCGATCGAAGTCGCCACCTGATAAAACGCCGCTGGCAGCGCCGGGTGCTCGGCGGCCTGTCCGTACTGGATGCGGTCGATGAGTGGCTGTGGATGTTCGACCCGCGCCCCAACGGCGAACGGCTTGCGCTCGACAAGGATGTGGCGCTCGACCATCAGCTCGTAGATCGAGCGGGCGCTGTGCCCGACCGCCAGCACCACCGCATCGGCCTGCACGGTCAGCCCCGATTCACAGCGCACGCCGAGCAGCTTACCGGACGGTGAAAGCAGCAGATCCACCACCTTCGCGCCGAAGTGATAGAGCACCCCTCGCGCCGTCAAATCCGCCCGCAGCGCCAGCAATATCTTCGGCAGCCGATTCGAGCCAATGTGGGGTCGGGACTCGACGCTGATGCGCGCATCGGCCCCGTGCTCGACCAAAGTGAGCAGCGTCTCGCCGATCGCCGCCTTGTCCTTGCTGCGGGTGTAGAGCTTGCCGTCGCTAAACGTCCCCGCCCCACCTTCCCCGAAACAATAGTTCGAGTCGGCTTGTAGCTCTCCTCGCGTCAGCAACGCCAGATCATGGCGGCGTGGCTGCACCGGCTGCCCTTGCTCCAGCAGGATCACCGCGGCCCCGGCTTCACACAGCCGCTTGGCGCACAGCGTACCCGCTGGACCACTGCCGACAATCACCACCCGCTTCCGGGTCGCCAGCGGCACCGGCGGCGGCAAGCGCGGCATCCCGCCTTGCAAAAGCGGCAAGCTCCCGCCCCCAAAAGGCCGATTCACCTCGACCCGCGAGCACGACTCCGGCAAGAGCGCGCCCTCGGCAAACACCTCGATCTGCATCCGATAGCCGATCGGAAAGCCCTTGCGCGCATCCAGCGACTTGCGGAGCAGCCGCGCCCCGCCCGGCTTCGCAATACCCGACCGTCGCGAAGCCTCGACCATCGCCAGCGCCCACAGCGCCTGCTCCGGATCGGAGTGAACCGCCTCGTCACTTTCCGCCACAATCGCGTGCAGCGGCACAAAGATTTCAACCTGGGTCGCCACGCAGAGTGTCCTTGCTACAGTCCGTCTTTGCGCAGCTCGGCGATGATCTTGCGATACAGCTCTTTGTGCGAAAAGCCGCTGATGAGATCCGGGAACAGGTGCCCAATCTGCCCCACTTCATCCAGGTGATCGGCGGGCACGCAGCCGAGGAACTTGCCCCACTTGGCCGACTGCACCGTCACCAGGCCATCGTTGACACGCGGCACGAGCGGGTTGTCGCTGTAGATCGCAAACACCCCTTCCGGCAGCGCCAACAGGGGGTCGAGCAGGTCGATGCGTGACGAGTTTCCCCACACCGAACCCGCGCACTCCGCGTTGGCAATCCGACCAACCGAGCGACCGGCGACGCTGTAATAGCGAACCCGCGCATCATCGGGATGGGTCGTGTTCCAGCGCTGCATCGCGGGGGTCGTAAGCTGCGCCAGCGCGGCCTTCACATTGGGGCTCCCCGGCGCATCGGTCAGGCCCGATACCGCCTGTAAGATCGCGTTGATCACCGCGTACGAAAAGCCCGGCACCAGGCCGCTCGCCACGTCGGCAATCTCGGTGCCACGGTGGGGCGTACTCACGGTGGTCAGCGAGGCCACTTTCGGACCGTAGCCGAGCCCACTCACCAGCGCCCGGCCATCGATCCCGCCTTGCGAGTGGCCAATGAGGTTGACCTTGCAGGCGTTGTAGGTCTTGAGCGTATCGTCCACCACGGCGG
>CALLYL010000273.1 GCA_937859535.1 uncultured Myxococcales bacterium | reverse complement strand
TTTGCCACCATCCCCCACAGTTGGGTCAAGGACAGGCCTCTGGTGGCACGTGCCACGCAAATCTGGGAAGGCCTGGGACGACCGCTCCAGCATCTCTTCAATGCAATCTTCTGGGACCACCACCGATTCGAGCGCTATCTGGATGGACCGAGCTCTCTGGCGGGGCATCACAATGGACGCAACGGCAATTTCCGGCACGCGGTCGAAGTCGCCGAGCGGGCGCGGGCACTCGCCAGCCATCACTCGGAAGCGCATCTTCCTGTCCTCCTCGCCAGCAGCCTGCTGCACGATGCCGGCAAGGCCGAGGAGTACCGTTTCAATGGTCGTCACCGTCGCTTCGAGATGACCGAACGCGGCACCCTCCTCGGCCACAAGCACACCGTGCTCGAGTGGATCGCCGCTGCCCGCGCCCAGCACCGTGTGATCGTGCCGGAAGCACACTATCTGGCGCTCCTGCACGCCATCACCGCCGCCAAAGGGGCGCCAGACTGGCTCGGGTTGCGCGAGCCACTCAGCCTTGATGCCCACATCCTGTCGATGGTCGATCGCCTATCCGGCCAGGCAGATCTGGTCGCCCGCAACGCGCCGACACAAGGCGGGTTCGGTGCCTACCACCGGCACCTGGGCGGGCGGCCTTATGTCCTGAGGGAATGAACTCAGCCCGGATCGGCTGCAAGGCAAACGCTCAGTAGCAGGTCGCAGCTTTCGCTTAGGGTTTGGGGACGATTCGCTATGCTGTTCATGACAGCGGACGTCCCGTCACTCCCCTCCCCCGACATAGCTTGGAGACACTCATGGATCATCATGAAGACGACGCTCGTCCATCAATTCCGCCACTGCGTGGCACCCGCATCTCCCGTTCAGTCCTCCTCTCCAATCCACGACTGATTGGGATCTGGAGAAAGCACTTCGACGAAACCAGCTGGCGCCTCTACGCCATCTGCGTGTTTGCTCCCCACGTCCTGGGCCAAGACCACGCTCTGGAAGAACCCCGGTACCTGAAGGCCTACGTCCAGCAGCAAGCCCGCAAGGTCGAGAACATGATCGGCTGGGCTCGGAAGCAGATCGAAGCCCACGGTCTGCTGGAAGGTGAGCCAGGCGCACTGGAGGTTCTCGAAACCGACATTCGCAGTCCTCTGGCCAATGCCTATTCCGATCTCTTCATCCAGGCGGATCTGGCAATCCGACTGCTGGACGCATTGTGGGTGCAGGGAGAACTGACTGACTCAGGGCATCGGGAGAGAACACGTGCGGCACACGGCGCGCTCCTCGGGGTCCTGGGAGAAACCAGAAGAGCTCATGCGCGGTGCCGGCACAGAATCGGGGCGCAATACCTCAATCGTGAGGCAGCGGCGCCGACGAGCACTCGACCTAAACAGTCAGCTCACCCCTCCTGAAGCTGGGTGAGCAAATCGCGGAGTCGCTCAGGGCTGCATCCGCCGAGAAGGCGAGTCAGCTCCGCCAGATCGTCCTCGGGCTCGTACAGGTGGGAGACAGGGACATGGAGTTCGGCAGCAAGTCTGCAAGTCGGGCACATGCTGGCCACGCGTAAGCCCGAGGGCGTGGTCCATGACTAGGGTAGTTCAATACGCCTCCTTGGCTTTCGACCAGCACTGCCAGACGATGGGCGCCAATCGACGGGAAGCCGGGGCGACGCCTACGACAACGCAATGGCAGAGAGCTTCTTTGCCAACCTCGAGTGCAAGATGATCGAACGGCGGAGCTTCAAGCCGCTATCTGTCCACGGGATGGGGACAACTTCAGGCTTAGGTCGCGCGCATCAACTGCCACACTCACCCATGCTGGCACGACATGGAAATGTCGAGCATTGAAGACCAGCCAATACGGCAAAGCTATAGGCCAGCCTCATCTAGTAACTCTGATGCTTTGGCTCCGAGAGTGGAGGCCACAATAATCAAGTTCCGCAGGGAGATGTTCTTTTCCCCCCGCTCAAGCACGCCAATGTACGTGCGGTGCAGCCCTGACTCGAACCCCAAGTCTTCCTGCGACCAGCCACGCACCTTCCTGCGGTTGCGGATAGCGAGGCCGAGTGCTTGTTCAGGCGTGGGAAGGAGTTCGGTGGTCACCCACCGAGTAAACCGTCATGCGCTCTTTGAATCGACACTCTAAAAGTAGCATAATGCCAATCGAGTTGGCTTTCCTTCGGTTGTTTGATTTCGGCCTCCAGGCTGCTTGGCAAAGAAGGAGTGAGGGCTCGTCAGGCTCCGGTACGCCTGCCCGTAATGACTACCCCAGAGGATTCAAGATTGAAGAAACTGATACTGGCCACGGCCGCCGCCTCCCTAGCGGGCTGTGCTTCCATGCAGCCTACCTACCAGACTGAATCGACCTTCGTGATCTACGATGTGCAGCCTGCGGGTGTGGATCGCACCAGGTTGTTGAACGCCGTACTTGAAGCAGTTCAGAAGCACTCGAGTCAGGTGCGAGTGAACCGGGACATCCCACCTGCGGTGCTGCCCGAAACCCCTGGGCGCTTTGAGCTGAAAGATCCGTTTAGCGGCACAAAGATGGGAGCCCTACTGGCAGCCCAAGCACAGAACGTACGTGTTCCTGTCTGCAAGGATGCGCTCATGACGCTGGCCTCAGACAGCACGAGCATGGCGCAGTACGGGGAGAGAACAAGCTTCTTTGTCTGCGTCCTGCCGTACAAGAGCGGCTATCAGATCGACGTCTACGCGACGTTCGTCAAAGCAAGTGGCGGAATGACTCCTCAAGCCCTCGGGTCCGCTGCCGCCCGCTCCCTGATCGGAGATTCAAGCCAATTCATCCCCCGCGCGATGAACGATCTGCGCTTGGCAGCCGAGTCTGTTGGTGGAAAGGTAACTGTCGTGGATAGCTACATTCCAGAGGCCTTCAAGGGGGCGTTCGTGAATCAAGCGGGTAGTGCCAGCAAGTGAAGAGCGCCTGGCGAGACGGAGTACAGTGAGATGGATAAACGTGTTGTAGGGACGTTGTTAGGCATTGGGGGGATGTGGCTGTGGTTCATGCCCTGGCGTCAGTTCTCGATAGAAGCATTCGACTTCAACCAAACGGGGAGCCACATGGGAGGTGTTGCGTACATGCTTCTCATGAGTTCCTTTGCCTATGCCGTGCTGGCGTGGCTTCCCCAACCTGTTCCTCGCATCATTGTGGCGGCCGTTGCGACACTTCTCGCAGGGCTCTTCTGGTTGAGCTTCGGCGAGAGTGCCGCATGGGGATTGGTCGGCCTGTGTCTTGTTAGCGGAGTCAGCCTGATTGAGGCGGTCCAAGAGCATTCCAGTTTCAAACACGCGGAACAATCCAAGGCGTCGAAGGATGGTTGATCTCTTTAGCAGTCCGATGCAACCCCCCAAGAAAGCGCGCCAACATTGCCCCTCGCCAGCCGATTTCTTATGACTTCATTCCCGAAATTGGATTCCCAATCCCGTTTTGATGCCCATCGAATGGGCTGGGGAATGGGTTTTCACCCGATTCCAGGCGATGACCTGAGCACCAAGCAGGTGCCGATAAGTTCGATCTGCAAGTACGTCCAGCATCGTGACATTCCTTTGTTTTCCCTGGGCTCGGCGGGTCACGCCTTGTCCAAAGCCAGTGCGGGAATTTCGGAAGAGGTCTTGCGGCGCAGGACGACGCTGCAAAGCGCGGGCAACACGAACAGCGTAAGCACCGTCGCAGTCATCAAGCCGCCAATGACCACCGTCGCGAGCGGTCTTTGCACCTCGGCCCCCGTTCCAGTTCCAATTGCCATCGGTACGAATCCCAGTGAGGCGACAAGGGCCGTCATCAGGACCGGTCTGACCCGCTCCATGGCGCCTTCGATGATCGCTCTCCTGGCAGGCTCGCCATCGTCCAAACGTTTTCGTATTGCCGAGATCAGGATCTGGCTGGCGCTGCGCAACATCACTGCCGACGGGAAGAAGCCCATGCTGCGCTGGAAGGCAGCGATGAACCAGTTCGCCATTCTGTACGGCGAGCGCCTCATCCCGGCCGTGACAAAATGAAAGCCATGGAGTGATCCCGAATGACCGGCATCACTCCATGCACGCCTCGAACACAAAATTACTGACACTCACAACAAAGAACCAAGAATGGAATGGATACCGGCGTCGTCCGTGTCGTTGCCATAAGAAAGGCCCGCTTGATGGCCTCAAATCTAGGCTCAACCCGCAGAATCGTCCTCTCTACTCCATACTCTCTTACCTAGTCGGACTTCTCATCCCACAAAGCGTTCGCGAATAACTAATACCACTACGCCCCTATCAGCCCCAGCTTGAACCTGGCGACTGACAGGGGCGAATGGCATATAGCGAACAGGGGTTCAGGTTGAAATCACCCTTTGTCAGGATAACGATCATCCTGTCGACTGTCGTCATCCGAACCGTGGGCCAAGCGATACAGCAGCGGCAGCACAAGCAGGGTGAGGATCGTTGAAGAGAGAATGCCACCAATCACAACGGTGGCCAGGGGGCGCTGAACCTCCGCTCCCGTCCCCGTTGCAATCGCCATCGGAACAAAGCCCAGCGATGCCACCAGGGCCGTCATCAGCACGGGACGCAAGCGGGTCAAGGCGCCCTCGTGGATCGCCGCGTCCAGCGCCTGCCCCTCCTCACGCAGGCTGCGGATGTAGGCGATCATCACCAGACCGTTAAGCACCGCCACACCGCACAGGGCAATGAAGCCGACGGCGGCCGAGATCGACAACGGAATGTCGCGCAGCCACAGGGCGATGATGCCCCCGGTCAGCGCAAAGGGGATGCCCGAGAACACCAGCAGCCCATCCTTGACGTTACCGAACATCGCGAACAGCAGCACGAAAACGAGCAGTAGCGCGACGGGTACGACGATCTGCAAGCGCGCAGCAGCAGATTGCAGGTTTTCGAAGGTTCCCCCCCAGCTTGTCCAATAGCCTGTCGGCACCTTGATCTGCGCGAGCCCTTGCTCCGCTTCTGCAACAAAGGAGCCAATGTCTCGCCCACGCACATTCGCACTGACCACGATCCGCCGCTTGCCATTCTCCCGGCTGACCTGATTAGGGCCGGGGGCCAGTTCCAGGCTGGCGATCTCGGCCAGCGGAATGAACTTCGCCCGGGCATCTCCACCCACCCCGCCTCGGGGCAAGGGGATTGGCAGCCGCTTGATTGCCTCCAGATCGCTCCTCAGGCTGTCGGGTAGTCGGACCTGGATGTCGAAACGGCGATCGCCTTCGAAGACGGTGCCAGCCTCGCGCCCGCCGATCGCGGTAGCCACGGCATCCTGCACATCGCCAACATTCAAGCCGTAGCGGGCGCTCTTCTCCCGATCGATCTGAACGGTCAGCACCGGCAGGCCGGTGGTCTGCTCGACCTTCACTTCAGAGGCCCCATCGATCTTCTGCAGCATGGCGGCAATCTCCGAGGCGCTTCCGTTCAACACCTCCATGTCGTCACCGAAGATCTTGATGGCCACGTCGCTGCGCACCCCGGAGATCAACTCGTTGAAACGCAGCTGGATGGGCTGCGAGAACTCGTAGTTGTTGCCAGGCAAGCTGGCCACCTCGGCCTGGATGGCTTCGAGCAGGGCGTCTCGCGTTCGCTTGGGCTCAGGCCAGTCTCTTTCGGGCTTTAGCATGATGTAGCCATCCGAGATATTGGGCGGCATCGGGTCCGACGCAATTTCCGCAGTACCCGTCCGCGCAAA
>CALLYL010000272.1 GCA_937859535.1 uncultured Myxococcales bacterium | reverse complement strand
TTGTGCGCGCAGGACTCCTTCACGTTCAGTTCGAGACGATACACCCTTATCTCGATGGAAATGGGCGCATCGGGAGACTCCTTGTGACACTCCTACTCGAACACTGGAAGCTTCTCACCAAGCCTCTGCTCTACCTGAGTCTGTTCCTGAAGCGTCACCGAACCGAATACTATCGGCTCCTAAATGCAGTACGGAAGGAGGGCGAGTGGGAACCTTGGATTGACTTCTTTCTCGACGGAGTGGCGACCATTTCTGAAGAAGCAACCGCCTCTGCACGAGATCTGTTTGCGCTGGTTGCGACCGACCGTGAGCGAGTCCATTCTCACGAGTCTACATCGGTCGCTGCGATTCGCTTGTTTGAAGCACTCCCACGTCATCCAATTGTCAGCGTTGCGACGGCGATGAGACTCCTACAGACCAGCAAGCCCACTGCGACCCGAGCGATCGAGGTGTTGAGCGAAGCAGGCGTGCTTCAGGAGTCCACCGGCAAAAAACGAGACCGATCCTTCGCATATCATCGGTATCTGGAACGACTGCGGGATGGGACGGAGATCGGGGTCTCAAGGATGTCAAGTCCGGGTGGCTGATGATGACTCTGATGTGACCGGTGAGCCCGGCTGCTCAGCAGAATCCGAGGCAACGTAGACAATTCGTTCTGCCTCTTGGGCTTCTTGAGACACATCCCAGAAGCTGTCTAGTATGGGGTCGTGTTCGATGTCGGCACTCTCCCAACCCCGAATGGCACCGCGATAGCCAGCGGCTCGGGCGACCAGCGCCACCAGCATGACCCTGGCCTTGGCGATGATTGCCAGTTCACGGTCGAGCCTGTAGGTCTGGTCTTTTTTCAACATCACCCCGGTATGGACGGCGTAGTTACGAAGGTCCAAAATCTCTTTCATCTCCTTCGTCAGATTTAGGCCAGAAGCTGCGAACGCATCCGGTACCACCTTCCCAGATGCGCTCGTGGTGCAGGCATTTACAATCTTGTTGTAAAGGATGTCGGCCTGCTGCTCGTCCTTCGCCATGGCACGGATCTCTGTCCTGTGTTCTTTCGCCCACGCGAGCCAGGCTGCTTTGTCTTTCACGATGATCTTGTCGTTATCATCGCGTTTGTCCTTGAGAAGCCAGAACGCGAAGCTCTCTAAGCCGATGGCGAGCCGAATGAAAGCAGCATCTACGTTATCTGTCAGGGCATCCAGGTACGCTAGGAGTGCGACTCCCGGCCTCAGATCCTGGCGATTTCGCATGAGATCTGAGACAGCGCGAAAGAACGGTACAGTACAGGTCGAAGTGGTCATGACCACAGGCGGTACAGGTCTCTCCACTTGGCTACCAGCACGGTCTGCCCCATAGGCACCGCCTGCCCAAGCAACGACCTCACCTGACTCGTCCACGCCGTAGAGCGTACCCACATGGAGCTGACACCCGAGCGAAAACTGGAGTGCCAGTAAGTCGGGCCACAGGACGTGGTCGGATGGGGCCCCCGAATCGCCAGTGTCCATCACCAGAAACCAGTCCTCGGTTTCAAACTTGTTGAGCAGATAGTACGTATATGCTCCCTCCAGCCGCAGTCCCGACATGTTGCTGGACCAGGAACTTGAGCCGCGCTGGAAGGTCACTCGAAGGTTGCCATGAATGTGCTCAAGCGGCCCTGTCACCTGTGCAAGCCACAAGCTCGGAGCCCCCGAGTCTGGGACCAAATGCCACGAGAAGCCGCGCAAGAACTGAACGAATTTCACCGAAGTTCCAGTGGTACCGGGTCCGGCGGTGCTGCCCGATAGCCCACCAAAACGCGCGCCGAAGACGAGCCCGCCCTCAGTCTGTCCGTCTATGCGCTGGCCTCTAAGCGTGGAGTCCTCCATGGAGCGCAGTTCACGAACAACTTCCCTGCTCACCTCACCTCCGCAAGTTACAGTGAGCGTGTGACCATCGATGGTGAGATCCGTGGCCAAGCGTGAGAAATCGCGCTCTCCCCAGACCAGCTCGACGACCTTGGACTTGGCCGGAAGTGGCGGCACTGAGCGCCCTCTCGTCACAGAGACAAGCAACGATTGGAGAGCACCGGCAAGTTGAGTCTGGCGGACAGATGGTTTGCCATCAGCGCCACTGTTGGTGGTGACGACGTCAGTAAGCGAAGCAGGGACGTGAGCTGGGATGGCGCTGGGTTCGGGGGCGGTTGACATCGGACGGACACGCTAGCATGTCGAAGCTGAGCCCAGCTTCCCCATGAGAAATCATAGGACCGACGTCGGGCTTTTCTTGTCACATCCGGCTGGTGCTGTCGCCCAGGGCGGCAGCGGGATACGACTTGAGTGGACTGTGCTCGCAAAGCATTCGTCCAGCGAGGCTACCTTTCCACCTGGTGGTTCGGGCCTTCTGCACAGTACCGATCCCTGGCTTCGCGAGCGCCATCTGCCGTCGCACAGTCCCGCCACCTCACCGCCGCTTCCGTCAGACTCACCTCCGCCAGCGCATACGGCTTGGTCTTCTGTTCGGGATGTGCCCAGCGCACGACGCACAGCAGCACATCGCCGTGCCGTCGCACATCCAGCAGAGTCCACATCCTGTCCTTCGGGTCCGTCGCACGAAGCAAAAACTCGTGCGCCTCCCGTTCCCCCGGCTTGCTCAGATCAAGCATCGCGAGCGGCGGCAGCGTCGGAGCCTTCCGCAATTTGATTGGACGACGACGAGACACACTTGCACTACGGATGTGACAGCACATACAGTCCTCCCGTTCGCGTCGGACCTTCACTTTCCACGGCTTGGGTC
>CALLYL010000271.1 GCA_937859535.1 uncultured Myxococcales bacterium | reverse complement strand
TGTGGCAGAAGCTTGGGGAGCGATCTGCCGAGCAGGTTGGTGGCTACGATGGAGAGGTTGGCTATGAGCTGATCGATCTGCGAGGCGGACGGAAGCATACGCACAACGAAGAACGGATGTTTGCAACCGCTAGTGCGATCAAGACGGCGCTCCTTGTGACAGCACTGCAAAGATTGGGAACCGGCGGAGGGACTCTGGATGAGCCCTATGTTCCACGAACAGAGGAGATCGTTGCGTCGAGTCCGATCCTCTCTGGGCTGACGATGGGGGTCACAAAGCTCACCTCACGCGATCTGCTGTCGATCATGATTGCTACGAGCGACAACACCGCGACCAACGTGCTGATCTCGCGAGTGGGAATGGACTCTGTGAATCAGCTTTTGGATCGCGCCGGACTGCCCAAGACCCGCTTGCGTCGCAAGATGCTCGATGGTGCCGCAGTGAAGCGCGGGCAGGAAAATGTCTCGACCCCGCATGAGCTGGCGCTCTTGTACGAAAAGCTGTGGCGCGGTGAGCTGCTCGATAAGGAGCGGACCCAAGAGGCTCTGCGTCTGCTCTCGCGCACCAAACATGGCTACTTGGAAGCGGGACTTCCTGATGAAGTCGAAGTCTATAGCAAGCCTGGGAGTCTGCCTGGACTGCGAGTGGACAGTGGCCTGGTGATGATTCCTGACAGGCCATTTGTCCTATCGGTGATGATCGCCATGCCCGCGAGTGAACGTGATGCCGAGCTGCTGATCGAAAAGCTGGCCAAGGAAGCGTATTCCCATCTAAGTCGGCTCTCGGAATCGACCCGCTTCGGACGGAAACATCCGTAGGGATTCATTCACCGTCCGATCGTCGAGCTTGTGATTTCTGGCCACCTGCGCAGTGCTGTCCTACAGTGCCGGGCGTGAAGCTTCTGCGGACCTACGGATTTTCGTTTTTGCTGATTGCGTCGATAGCGACCGGACTCCTGATCGGGCGTATCGCACCGCAGCTTGCGCAGGCCATTCGGCCCATTGGAGACCTATTCCTAAACCTGATCTTTATGCTGATCGTGCCGCTTACCTTTTTTACGATTTCGTCGAGTATTGCAGCGGCTGGGAGCAGCCAGCGATTGTCGCGTGTATCGTCGGTGATGCTGTGCGTATTTCTGGGTACGAGTTTGGTCGCCTCAGTTCTGTCTCTGCTCTTCATGTTGCTGGTCAATCCAGCACCTTCTGCTGGGGCCGACTCGCTTCTGCTGGCCAAGGGAATGGCTGCGCTGCCGACCGCTCCTTCCTTGCTTCCGCAGCTTGTGGCGACGTTTACGACGGCTGATTTCCCAGACTTGCTGTCACGCAAATCGATGCTACCGCTGATGCTGTTCTCGGTTGCCGTTGGTCTGGCGGCTCGGGCGGCGAAAGGGGAGGGGGAACCCCTGACTCGAGTTTTGCAAAGTGGCGCAGCGGTATTTCTGCGGCTGGTCGACTACGTGATGTATCTAGCACCGGTGGGGCTGCTCGCTTGGTTCGCTGCGACAGTGGTGGATACCGGAGCCCAGCTTGCCAGTGCGTACCTAACATCCTTTATCGTATATTATGCATTCTCAGCGCTGTATTTTGTGGTCTGCTTTTCCCTGTATGCCTATCTGGCCGGTCGAACTGCTGCGGTGCGGACCTTCTGGTCGCATATGCTCCAGCCGTCGCTGACCGCGCTCGGTACTTGCTCTAGCATGGCGACCATGCCGGTGAATCTGGAAGCTGCTGCAAAGATGGGCGTGCCGCAGGATGTCCGTGATGTGGTGATTCCGGTGGGTGCCGTCCTTCACAAAGATGGCTCGGTGATCGGCGGGGTGTTGAAGGTGCTGTTCGCGATGAGTCTGTTTCACCAGACTCTGACGCCGGGACGGCTCCTGTTGGTGATAGGAGTGGCCATCCTGGTTGGTGTGGTCATGGGCGCGATTCCGAGTGGCGGAATGATGGGCGAGCTACTCATCCTGTCGGCGTTCGGATTTCCTCCGGAAACGCTGCCGCTGCTGGCAATCATCAGCATCCTCATTGACCCGATGGCCACGCTGCTGAACGCCACTGGGGACAATGTCGCGGCGATGCTGGTGACGCGGCTGACGGCGGCACAGCCCGTTGTCGGGAACGGAGCGTAGGCGGGGGCTCTCTTGGTAATCAGGGACGTGGATGACTTTGGGCCGCTAGCAGACAGAGTCGAAACAGGAGTCGGGCTCCCACAATGGCATCCCACTCGGCGTTGCCGGAGACTTCCACCAGATCGAACCCGATGACCTGTCGCCCGCTATCGACGACCGTATCGAGTAGCAGCAGCGCCTCATCCCAGCCGAGTCCCCCCGGCACCGGTGTTCCCGTTGCTGGACAGAGCGCGGGGTCGAGTCCATCGATATCGAAACTGATATATACCTGCTCTGGGAGCGTCTCTACGATGTGCTGACAGGTCCGAGCCCAGGGCTCGCCGTGGAAGTTTCGCCTGCGCAGACCGCGCATCGGGAAAAAGCTGACGCGCTCCCCGACCTCGCGCAGGGTCTGCTCCTCTTCCTCGCAGTAATCGCGGATCGCCA
>CALLYL010000270.1 GCA_937859535.1 uncultured Myxococcales bacterium | reverse complement strand
CATTTGTTGAAAACAGCTGCGCAGGCACCGTTATGGTCCGGCAGCATCGGGGCACCCTCCTCGTAAACCCAGGTAGTGTGGGGATGCCATTCCACGAGTTTGCGTTTGGACAAGCACCACGCGTTCTGGCTCACGCCGAATACGCGATCGTTGAAGCCAGGACAGGCAACATCTCGGTCACCCTCCAGCGCGTGGCACTCGATCGCGAGGAGCTACGCCGCTCCACCGCTGCCACCGATCATCCGCTGCGAATGGCACTACTCGCCAACTACGCCTGACCGAGCCCGCCCCGCAGCGGCTAGCAGTGAGCGACCCGACTCTCGCGCTCATCGGTGTCAGCCGGAGTTCGCAGCGTGTCCGACAGATAGTGCCGCATCCGCCCAATCACCATATCGAGCGCCACACGGTTTTCGCCACCCTCAGGAATGATCAGATCAGCCCAGCGTTTCGACGGCTCGACGAACTGCAAGTGCATCGGTCGCACCGTCTTGTAGTACTGCTCGCGAATCGATTGGAACGTGCGGCCACGCTGCTCCAGATCACGGCGAATGCGCCGCAGAATCCGAATGTCAGCGTCCGTGTCGACGAAGAGCTTGATATCGAGCAGCGCCCGAAGATCCGCCTCGACGAACAGCAAAATGCCTTCCACGACAATGACCGGCGCAGCCTCGACCCGTCGCCGAGTCTTCAACCGCGAGTGGGTCTTGAAGTCGTACTGCGGCATATCGATCGCCTGTCCCTGCTTGAGCCGACGAAGCTGCTGTACGAGCAAGTCCGTCTCAAGCGAGTCCGGATGATCGTAGTTGAGCTGCTCCGCCATCGCATGGGTCAGATCCGAGCGATCGCGGTAATAGCTATCGTGATCGAGGGTCACAACGCTTCCCGAAGGAAGACCCTCGACGATCTTAGCCGCCACGGTGGACTTGCCAGAGCCGGTTCCACCCGCAACACCGATGACCAGGGGATTCACGAGGGCGCACCTTATGCGGAAGCCGATTCCGTTTTCAAGCGTTCGTTTTCCTCTCGCTCGGTTTCACCGTCGGTACGTTCACGCACTGGACACTCGGCAAGGCGAGCGGTGAACTAAGCAGCCCATGGTCCGCGAAGCTGTAGTAGCCCGTACGCGACACGATGACGTGGTCCAGTAACGGGATGCTTAGCAGGGTTGCCGTCTGCGCCAACTTGATCGTCAGTCGCTGATCCTCCTCACTCGGGCTGGTGTCACCACTCGGGTGATTGTGGGCGACGATGACCGCCGCCATCCCCTCGCGAATCAAAGGACGAAAGACATCCGCCAGGCTGACGACCACGCGATCGACCTGCCCTACCGCAGCAATGTGACGACAACGAATCCGATGACGAGCGTCGAGACCAAAGACGTGGACCGCTTCTTGTTCGGCCTGACCCAGTTCAACGCTGAGGACGCTCGCAACATCCGAGGGTGCCCGAACCTGAAGCCCCAGCAGCGGCTCCAACGCAAGTGCCCGTCGACCGAGTTCCAGCGCAGCCTTGATTTGACAGGCCTTGGCCGGACCTACCCCCGCTAGAGCACAAAGCGCTTGATGACCCGCCCGGCGAAGACCTTGGGCACCACCCGTTTCATCTAGCAAACGTCGGGCGATCGGCGTCGCGGCCCCAGAGCCCAGCACCAGCGCCAGTAGTTCTTCATCGCTAAGCTGCTCTGGACCGAGAAACATCAACCGTTCGCGAGGACGAGCTGATTCTGGCCGTTTGAGAAACGCGGCGCGATTCATGCAGAGACGAGCCTCCGCACGAAAAGTCTTTGGCGACCGTACGGCGGTGCGCTACGAAGGGCTACATGATGCCGTGGCTGACTTTGCTGCTCCTGCACGCGATGACTCCTATCGTGCTTCCCACGGCGACCACGATGGTCAACATCCCCGCTGGATCGTTTGTGCGCGGCGATGAAGCGGGAGATCCCGACGAAAAACCAGTCCAGCGGGTCACGGTCACTGCCTTTGCGATCGACCTGACCGAAGTCACCGTTGAACACTATGCGGAGTGTGTGAAGGCCAAGGCCTGTCGTACGCTGGCTCAAAAAGCGGACACGGCCAACCGCACGCTGCCGGTGACAGGTGTGAGCTGGCAAGAGGCGACTGCCTACTGTCAATGGGTCGGGAAGCGACTGCCAAGCGAAGTCGAGTGGGAAAAGGCAGCCAGAGGCACCGACGGTAGACGCTATCCTTGGGGCCACGAGTTTAGCTGTCAGCGAGGCAACTTCGGTAACTTCTCGATGGATGGTCGTTGCGCAGAAGAAGGTGCGCCGGGAAAACCGGTGGCAGTCGGATCGTATCCATCGGGAGCGTCGCCATACGGCGTGCTCGATATGGCCGGCAACGTCTGGGAATGGACCCAAGATACCTATCAGCACGATGCGTACCGGCGGGTCGATGCTAGCGTCGTGCGCGGCACCGTGTCCGAAAAGCTGCGTGTCTTGCGAGGCGGGGGCTGCTGTTCGATTTTCGGGCTGCCACGAGCTGCGGATCGGTTGGCCCTGCCTCTCGATTACCGAGATGGGGACATTGGCTTTCGCTGCGCCAAAGACGTCCCGTCCCAACCGAATCCACCGGTCGGTGCAGAAATGAAACCGACAGGCGACGCGGCCAAGTAGCCCAAAGCAGAGCACTGCCCCCGTCCGCCCCGCCCTAGTCCTCTTGACGACGAACGGATATGAGGCGATAAACGCCCAAGCTGTAACTTCCCTCGCCGTCGGGCAAACCACAGGAAGCACGCAGTCTTTAGAGGAGATCCCCGTGAGCCTAGCACCCCACGAAATCTGCAAGCGTCTTGGCGAGGCCAAGTTCAAAGAGATTTTTCTATCGCTAAACAGCGCTGCGATGAAGGCGTCCTTGATGGAAGTCGGTCTTGCAGCGACACGACAGGCCGACCAAACCAGCTTGAAAAAACGCAACGAAGACTGGGCCAAGCGGTTATGGTCGACAGTGGTTGCCGGGAAGCCATCGTGCAAGGTCATGATGTTCGAGTGGCTACGACAGACCAAGAGCGACTTTTTGATCGCGTTCCTGGATGCCGTCGGCGTGCCCCACCAAAAGGGCCTCACCGACGCCGATTTTATGAAGGATGCCCCGGAGGAAAAGCTACTGGCCGCCGGGAAGCTCCTGCTCGCCCACCCGAGCTTTGACCACCGCGAGGTAGCGGCGTACCTTTTGTTTTTGGACTTCAGTAACGAGACCAACAAGTTCTCGTCCTTGGATTTGGAGCAGAAGCTAGCGGTATAGAAGCGATGAGTAGAGGGCTGCGACAACGACTGCGCTGGACATCTCTGCTCTGGGTGCCTGTGCTCTCCAGTGTCGCGGTGCCGAGCCCAGCCATTGCCCGCAGCCAGCCTGAACTGCCCGCAGTCATTGCTCCGACCGAGTCGCTCTCTGGAAGTGGGATCTCGCCGCGCATCGAGACGCTGCGCAGCAAGCTCCATGACCTGACCCATGGCACCCTGCTCGGCAAGCTGCGCGTGGGCATGACCGTGCATGACGCACACAGCGGGGAAGAGGTCTTCGCCCTCAACGCTGAGTCGCCGTTCAATCCGGCATCGAACACCAAGATTTTCACGACGGCTGCCGCTTTGTCGGTGCTGGGTGCTGATTTTCACTTCCGAACGACCCTGTGGGCACCCGCAAAATCCGATCAGTCGCCGGCAGAGGTGGTCAAAGGCGATCTCTTTCTTCAGGGCAGCGGGGATCCCTCGCTCCAGCCTGCCGACCTGGCCGATCTGATCCGCGACCTGTCTCGCCGAGGTATCCAGCACATCGATGGAGACATCGTCCTCGACGGACAGTTCCGAGAAGACAGCGACCTGGAACGAGGAGTGCCCGCACCAACTCATGGCGGTGGTGCCCTCATGCTCAACCGCGACACCTACCGGATTCGAGTGACGGCGAGCAGCGTTGGCCATAATGCTCGTGTCACAATCGAGCCCTCGTCGCCGTACTTTGTCCTGCACGGCTCGGTCAAAACGGTGGCCGGCAAGAAAAGCAAGCTGGTGGTGTCGCCGCACCGGAAGGACGATCATCTTGTCATCGAGGTCAGAGGCCGAATCGGTGCCAAACGTGGTTCGGCGTCGCTGAAAAAGCGGGTGCCAGACGCACGTGACTGGATCATTACAACGCTGGCGACGGTGCTCAAGGACAACGGCATCCGCCATAGCGGCAAGATCCGAATTGGCTCGCCCCCCCCGGGACCACTGCATATCGTCGCCGACCATCGCTCGCAGCCCCTGTCCCAGATCTGCCGAGTGGTCAACAAAGACAGCAACAACTTCGTCGCTGATGTGGTGTGGAAAACCCTGGGGGCGGTTCGCTTCGGGTTGCCCCAGAGCTTGGAAAAAGGTGCTCGTGCGGTCAGCGAGTGGCTGGTGCCGCTTGGATTCCGGCCCGAGCGACTTCACCTCATCAACGGCTCGGGGCTGACGTATGAAAATCGAGTCCGTCCGAGTGACGTTGGCAAGCTGCTCCTGCGGCTCTATCACAGCCTCGAACTCGGGCCAGAGTTCATGCAGTCGCTGGCGGTTGGTGGCATCGACGGTACGATTCATTATCGCTTCCGAGGGCAAAGTCATGGCTTGGTCCGTGGCAAGACCGGCACGCTCAATGGTGTCTCGGTGCTGTCTGGCTATGTCGGCTCGCATCCGGGAGTCCTGGTCTTTACGATCTTCGTCGAGGGATTCCGACCCAAACGGCTCCAGCAGGTCCGGCAACTTCAGGCGCAAATCGTCGAGGTGCTCCTGAAATTCATCCGCAGTGGCGCGGACCCCTCGCAGTCGCTTCCGCTAGCTCCATCGCTATCGCCCGCAGATGATCCCAGCGAAGAGGATGTCGGTGTTTCCGATGAAGAACCGCTGTGAGATTTACGGCACAGCGCCCGTCGGGATAGCAGCATCAGTGCGTCAAAGCGCTGACTCGGGAGCATCCCGAACGCGAGCGCTCGATAGCAGCTCATTCGCACAGAGACTGGTCGCTGACGTTGCGGACCACTCTCAAGCGACTGACGACGGCTCAGAGGTCGTCTCTTCTCCCTCGCGGTTGATGGAAGGCTGGGCTCACTGATCGGTTCACCAAGTTGCTGCTCGATACAGGCGACCAAGCGAACACGTTCCCGAGCGAGTCCTTCTCTGAGCACGGCATCGTCTGCAACCTGGGCTATGAGGCGGTCCAACGCGGAAAGAAGCTGTTTTGCGATAACCAATCCGTCCATGTGCGGGTAGCAACTGCAGGTGGCATGCCGAACCTGCCTTCGCAGTCTTGGCGACGGAAGTATCGAACTGTCTGGCACATCGAGCGTCCGAGATTCGGACAAGGTCCGTATGTCGGACAAATCCTGCCGCAGATTCGCGACGATAGACAACGCCAGAGGTCGAGAGCAGCCGGACTCCATGTGATAGGATGAAATAACGACTGTGGCCGATAAGTTCCCGCGACCGTTCGGTCGGTACACTCTGCTCTCACCGCTCGCTCAGGGTGGCATGGGCGCACTATATCTATCCTGCGTCGGTGATCGCGGAATGGAGCGGTTGTGCGTCATCAAGACCGTGCTGCCGCACCTGGCCGATCCTGAGTACGTAAATCGATTTCGGGACGAAGCCAAAGTTGTCGTCCGGCTGTCACACGGCAACCTGGTGCCGGTCTTCGATGCCGGCATGGTCGAGTCCGAGCTGTATCTGGCGATGGACTACATCGACGGCAAAGACCTGCGGGCAGTGTGGAATCGCTGCGCCAAAAAGGGCATTGCCTTCCCCGTCGACGTTGCAGTTCACATCGCTCGTGAGCTGGCACGTGGTCTTCATTACGCGCACAACTTCGGCAACATCAAGCTGGTTCACCGTGATGTCTCGCCGCCCAACGTGCTCGTCAGCTTCAATGGTGAGGTCAAGCTAACCGACTTCGGGTTGGCAAGCTCGACGCTGAAGCTCGAAAAAACTGCTGCGGGCATCATTTACGGCAAGGTGTCGTACATGTCGCCGGAGCAGGCACGCGGCGAGCTTATCGACGGACGCACCGACATCTACGCGGCGGGCATCATTCTGTGGGAGCTTTTGACCGGGCGACAGCTCTTCCCGCAGCAAGGTGGCGAAGGTCACGAGCTGATCGATCGAGTCCGCAGTCCACAGATCGATCCGCCATCGCTACGGGCACCTCGTGTGCCAGCGACGCTGGATAAGATTGTGCTCAAGGCGCTGGCCAAAAACACCGACGAGCGTTATGCGACCGGCGAGCAGTTTCGCGCCGATCTGACAGCGTTTTTGGCATCGAACCGCGACTACATTGCGACGGATTCCGAGCGGGTCAAGGCCTTTATGGCCGATCTGTTCGATGAGGACATCGAGCGGGAACGACGGCAGCGGCAAGATCTAGTCGAAAACGTCCACGAGCGGCTGCAAGCGATCCAGAAACAGACGCAGGACGAGCGAGAGGCGGCGGAACAGAAGGCGCAGCGACGGGCAGATATCCTCAAAGAGATCGAGACAGCGACGCCCGGAGACAAGGGCAAGCTGCGCGAAGGGGAAATCCCGAGTCAGGTGATGGAGAATCTCTCGGCGTACGACACCGGGAAGATGCTCGGCACCGTCATCGAGCGATGGAAGATCCTGCGCAAGATCGGCGAAGGCGGAATGGGCCGAGTATTCGAGGCTGAACACACCGAAATTGGCCGAAAAGTCGCCATCAAGATCCTCCACCCCGAGCAGGCCGTGCAGCCCGACGTGGTCCGCC
>CALLYL010000269.1 GCA_937859535.1 uncultured Myxococcales bacterium | reverse complement strand
CCCTCATCTGTCTACTCCTCGGCGGCGGGTCCATTCGTGGCCTTGGGGCGGTCACGTTCTTTACTCCCTATCCGGCCATTAGCGAGCTGCTCGCAAGTCCAGAAAAAGCCACTGGCCCGGTGTCGTTCTACGGCTTCCCGATCCATGTGCTGGTACTGACGCTGGCCGTGCAAGGTAGCCTGCTGTTTGCGCTCGGTCATGGTGTGGTTCGCAAGCTTCGCCAAGACGATGCTGCTTCGTTTTCGCGGCTGGGCACGCTCTATCTGTTTGGCTGGATTGCGTTTCTATCGCTTGGCGCGGTGTGGCAGTTCATCGTGCCTGGCGGCAGTGGCCAAGGACTTGCGAGCAACCAGCGAGAAAGCGACATCGTGATCTTGGTCGGCTATCTCGCGCTCAGTACGGTGATGGCGGCAGCGCTAGTCATTGGGCAGGTTCCGTCTTATCTCACGCTGCTCCGTGCACTTCGGCGGGCTCGACGGCAAGGCACTTCTGAGCTGAGCTGGCTGGATGACGGAGGACGCTGCGAGCCACTGACCCTGGGACTGTGGGTGCTGATCATCGCAGGACTGTTCGTCATCCACCGCGCCATGGGAAGCCGTGTGGTCGGGACGCTCGTGGGCGAACCGGTCGCTGCGGTGATCGCCTCGGTGCTGGCCTACTTGCTATTTGTTCAAGGTGCGAGCGAGTATGTCCGTTTCCGTCATCGTGGGGCCACCCAAGCCGTCGCGGTGTTCGTATTCTTCGCGTCACACATCCTGCCGTGGTTGCTCAGCTTTGTCTTTGGCGGAGCCTCGGCCAAGACTGGTTTGATGGTGATGGCGATGAGTCCCATCTATGCGGTGTGGGCCTCTGCGATGCACTTGGGTTCGGGTTGGCTCACGGATTCTGCTGCGGTCACCAACGCAGAGTTCAGACCACTTAGCATCTACGTCTCGTTGGGTGTCACCGTGGCCATTAGCGCATTCTTCTTGATCGAGAGCCGTCGCTGTCAGCGAACCTTGGCGACTCAAATTGCCAACTCTGCCAAAACCCCCTAACCGGCAGTCTGTCATGTCCGGCGATTCCCCGTCCTCACCGCCAATGAGAGGTGGGCGTCCCGCCGGTTTTGCCTTTGTTCTCGGAGCCGCCGTAAGTTGGAGCCTGGCAGGCATTGGCATCAAGTCGGTGTCTCTGGACGGGCTTGCGATTGTCGGTCTGCGCAGCCTGTTCGCGTTGCCGGTGTTTCTGGTGGTTCTGCTGTGGCGCGTGCGCGGCGATCTGCCTGCGGTGCTTCGCTTGGGACTGCTCCGCTGGCAGACCTGGCTGGCGGCGAGCTGTTACGCCTGGACGATGTTGTCTTTTGTGCTCGCCAGCAAGCTCACGACCGCTGTAAACGCCATCCTGCTTCAGTACACCGCTCCGATCTACGTCGTCCTACTTTCGTGGCCGCTGCTCGGGGAGAGAATTGGCCTTCGCGACATAGTCGCCGTCGTAGGCTGCTTCGCTGGGATCGCTTGGTTTTTCCTTGAACAGCTTTCCACTTCGGGGCTTCACGGCAACCTACTCGCTCTCTCTTCTGGGGCCGGGCTGGGCTTACTGCCCTTGCTGCTGCGACACGCTGAACGCCCACGACCAGACGCAAGTGCTCGAACACGCGAGCTGCTGCCGTTCGTGCCAACCGTCGTGCTGTTACTCGGCAACGTCTTGGCGGTGCTGGCCGGTCTGTCCGCGATCGCCGTAGTTCCTGACCTTCATCCACGCGGTTGGTTGTGGCTCGTGGTGCTTGGCGTGGTGCAGATTGCCCTGGCCTACCTGCTGTATGCGGCGGGAGTACGACGGCTGCGCGCAGTGGAGTGCTTGATGGTGGCATCGCTCGAGCCGATCCTCAATCCCCTCTGGGTGGCCCTGGGGACCGGTGAACTTCCAAGTCGAGATGCATTGTGCGGTGGCCTGCTCATCCTCACCTCGGTGATTGGTCACGGTCTGTACACCGCGCTGCGCAAGCCGCGTTAGTTCCCCACCCAGGCCCGTTCTGACATACTTTGCCGCCATGTCGGCCCATGATGACGAGCCTGAGCTCGCTCCGCAGCTCATTGAACGGCTGCGTCCAATTCGTCTCCTTTGCCTCGATGTGGATGGGGTGCTTAGCGATGGTCATTTGTACTTTGCCGGCGGTGAAGGGGATGCTCGCTTCAGCCAGCGGTTTTCGGTCCGTGATGGAGTCGGTATCAGGCTGCTGATGCAGTCCGGTCGACAGGTCGCGATACTCTCCGAAGGCAACATCTTGTCAGGGCGAGTCCGTGCCGAGTCGCTGTCGATCCGCCACGCCTACTTTGGGCTCCGCGACAAGGTTGCCAAATTTCATGCGCTGCTCTCCGAGCTGTCGCTGAGCCCGCAGCAAGCCGCGTTCATCGGCGATGAAGTGTCCGATGTGGCACTTCTTTCCCGGGTCGGCTTTGCCGCCACGGTACCGGACGCCGTCCTTGAGGTCCGTCGTTCCGTCCACTACGTGACGAAGTGCTCCGGGGGCAGTGGCGCAGTTCGTGAAATCTGTGACCTGATCCGTCGTTTCTCCGACACCTAACCGATTGGAAGACAAACATGGCCAGCGCAGTGTTACTGACCGGAGCGACGGGTTTTCTTGGTCGTGAGCTACTCAAACAGCTCATTGATGGACTGCCCAATGAACAGATCATCTACTGCTTGATTCGGGGGCACGGCGCTGGCAGTGGACAGTCCTCGTCGACGAAGCCCGAAGCACACGCCAAGGCTCGACTGAATAAGCTGCTCGAAGAACTCGGTTACGGTGACCCGACGGTAGCAAGCGTTGCTCGGGTCAAGCCGATACTTGGCGACATCAGTCATCTACACCTCGGTATCGATCCGGAGGTACTCGCCGAACTGACCCAGACGGTCACCCACGTCTATCACGGTGCAGCGACGGTGCAATTCGATCTTCCGCTGCCCGACGCACGAGGCATCAACGTCGTGGGCACTCGCCACATCCTAGAGCTGCTGGAGCGAATCCAAGCGGCAGGGGGGCAGCCCCGATTGAGCTACATCGGAACCTCATTTGTGGCTGGACGACGCACAGGGCGAATCCTCGAGAGCGATCTCGTCGTCGATCAGGCGTTCCACAACACCTATGAACAAACCAAGGCTGAGGCGGAAGCGCTGGTGCGCAAACAGATGGCCGACAAGGGACTTCGCGCCACGCTGTTTCGTCCGTCCATCATCGTCGGCGATTCACGCACCGGTGAGACCTCCAGCTTCAAGGTCATGTACTGGCCGCTCAAGATTTTTTCGCGAGGTCTGATTCCGATTGTTCCGGCCTCACGGGCGGGGATCGTCGACATGGTGCCGGTCGACTACGTGATTGCGGCCATTTGGGAATTGTCGCGACGCGAAGACACAATCGGTGGTTGCTATCACCTTGCGGCCGGCCCCGAAGGGTCGACCACGATTGGAGCAGCGCTCGATCAGGCGGCCGCCTTTTTTCGCGTTCGCAAGCCACTGTTTGTGCCAACGGCCCTGTTTGAGCGCTACGTTCGTCCGCTGTTTCACCTGTTTTTCCGAGGCAAGCGTCGCAAGGCCCTCGATGCGGGACGTGTGTACGTGCCGTACCTGAGCTACCAAGCGTCGTTTGACACCAGCAATACCCGGCGCGCTCTGGCCACAAGCGGCATCACCCCGCCGAATGTCGCTGGCTACTTCGCCAAGCTGATGCAGTTTTGCGTGGACAGCGACTGGGGCAAGCGGTCGGTGCGCACTTCAACGACGGGGCGGCCTGGTCAGTAGCTCATAGACCGCGACGCAGACCGACTTTTGACCATGACGCTCACCGCTTTTGGCGTTGTGAACGGCGTGGAAGAGTTGGGTCGCATTTTTCATCAATCGTGAAAGCGGCACAAAATCCACGGCGGCAGCGGGCTTTCCTGCCGGTGGGTCTGCCACACAGTGAGCCGCCGTATCCAGGGCATGCGCATTGCGGCAGCCGAGCGGTCTGACTGGATAGATGCTGCATCTGCCATCAGCCAAAAACGCACATGGGATCCGTTTGCGGAAGTGCTCTTGATGGATGTCGTCAAACTGCTGCTGTCGTCCTTGCGCAAACGCAGCCATTGCTCGCTCCGAGGCATTGCCCGCACGCTCTTTCCAGACCGGGTAGGCGGCCAAGAACGCCGCCTTCACCGCCGCTTGCTCGGGCTGCTTCAGAAACGCCGCAATCCGCAGCGCCTCCGGCAGATAGCAGGTCACCAGAATGTCGCAACACGAGGAGCAGCCGGCATGACAGTGGATGTGTAGTTGCTGTCGCGCAGCCTGCGCCGAGCGAAGCGCAACGCCTTCATCGAATTCCTCGGCCAGCGCCTCAACCATCGCCACCGCTTCGGCATCGCCAATTGCCAGCGGAAACCGCTTCGAACCCTGAGCATAGCGAGGGTCGCTCGAGAGCTCGGTGAGCAGTCGATTCAGTCGATCGGTATCCACCGGGGTAGCCATGGCTTAGCGCTTCACCGGTGCTGACTGAGTCGGGTTGGCCGCGTTTTGCAGTTCTTTCACCAGCGGTTGGGCGTTATAGATGCCACGCAGCGTCTCGAACAGACCTGACGTATGGACGGCAATCGCACGATTCGCGGTGTCATCGTAGAAGAACGCGCCGCCCAGCGACTGCAAGTTGCCATCGAAAATGACACCAACCACCTGCGCATCGCGATTGAGCACCGGACTGCCCGAGTTGCCACCGATGATGTCGAGCGTGCTTACGAAGTTCAGAGGCGTCGAGGCTTTGAGTCGACTCTTTGCCGCCAACCAGGAACCGGGCAGCACAAAAGGATCCCGTCCGGTGTGTCGTTCAAAGGCTCCGCCGAGCAACGTAATGGGCGACAGCTCTGTCCCGGCTTCTTTGTAGCCACGCACGGTCCCATACGTCACCCGCAGCGAAAACGTCGCATCAGGGTAAACCGAGGTTCCCTGCACCGCGAACAGCGCTTGGGCCACCAGCTCAGAATTTTTCTTTTCCACGGACTCGACCGTGTCCTGGTACTGACGACGAATCAGTCGCGACTGAGCATCGACCGCTTTGGCAAAGCGAATCATCGGATCGGTAGAGGCAGTGAGCGCCTTCGCTCCGCCATCCCACAGTGCCTTCCGAACCGACGCATCGGCCAGCCGAGAACTCCCGATCAAGTTTCGAGCGATCTCCTCCGGCGAATACGGACCGAAGGTTTCTTTGATGAACGGATGATTCGGTCCAAGTGCCTCGCGCAGCTTTCCCAGCGAGTACGATAGCGTCAGGATCTCCAACTGCGGATACAGCGTCGACCGTGCCAGTAGCTCATGCGACAACGACTCCAGTGCCGAGTCGCGATATTCGCTCAGCCGCTGATCCGAGGGCTTGGGTCGCTCCTCCGCTCCCCGCACAAGCTGACGGGCATAATGAAACAGCGTGGAGTTGAACGCCCGTCCACCTTCTAGCAGCGAGTGTTCCTTATAGATCTTGCGAAGTTCTTCCTGCGATCGAGAGAGTGCATCCCATGCCCCGCCAAATCGCTTTTGCCAGTCGGGGTTCTGCGCCACCTGGGACCGCAGCGCTTCTTCCGACGACCGCTTCGCAGACAGAAAGTTGCGACTGACCAGCGTCTCTTGCTGACCAAGGAGCGACTTGTACCAGTTTTCCACGCCATACAGAGGCTCGGTCGTAATGCGACGCTGCTCCGGTCCCAGCCGAGCAAACTCCAGCATGTGTCCCCGCAGCTCCGCCAAGTACAGCAGCAAGTCGGGGTTTTGCACATCCCGCAGAAACTCAAGCTGAGACACCGTCATCAGGCGCTGCGTTGAGCCGGGGTTTCCCGTCGAAAATACCAACTCTCCGGGCGCGACACCGACCGGATTGACCGGAAAATAGTGAGGTGTTCGCAGCGGCTGGCCGTTGTCGTAGACCCGCACAAAGGACACATCGAGCGAGTAGCGTGGATAGTTGAAGTTGTCTGGATCTCCACCAAAGCGCGCCGTGCCAGTTTCGGGCAAAAACACCAGTCTCACGTCGGAAAACCGACGGTATTTATACAGATGGTACTTTCCGCCGTGATACAGCGAGACCACATCGCAACGGAGCTTGGTCGCACTCGCGCACGACATCTCCATGTGACTGATCTCGCGACGCAGGGCGACCCCGAACTCGGCGTCGGACAACCCTCGGGTCACCGCCTGTAGCTTGGCGGTAACATCTTCGATCTCAAGGAGTTGATTCAGCTCAAGCGATGAACACTTCAGTTCGTTGGCGTTCGTCGATGCGTAGTAGCCGTTGCGGTTGAGGTCACGCAAAGAAGACGACTGCTCCACGATGCACTCACTGACGCAGTGATGATTGCTCATCACCAAGCCCTGATCGGAGACGAACGCTCCAGAACAGCCGTTGGCGAGACGAAGTGAAGAGAGCTGGACCTTCTTCATCCACTCATCGCTGGCATTGAATCCATATTTGCGCTGAATGCGCTCACGCGGGAAGTCGGTGAGCGTCCACATCCCTTCATCGGCCTGCCCCGGCGCTCCCAACAGCGACAGGAGTACAGCGGTGCCGAGGCCCATCCTTCGACAAGACACGACCCGTGGTAGGCCAGATGGCGGCACATGCGGAGCGGTGGACATTCGGCCTCCTCAGGCGTTTCGACTAGCGAGCTGAAGCGAAAGCATTTTCCAGAGCGACCGAGCCTGTCAAGGGTCGTGGTGGACGGGCCCGTGAGGAGCCGATTGGCCACAAGGTAGGCTCAAGGCGTCGATACCAACTCGAAGTCGACTGCACGAACCCATGCCACCCGATGGTTGAAGTGGATTTGGTAGTACTCGGTTCCATCTTTGACCACGATCTGCTTAGAGGGGTCATGGCTGGCCACGTACTCTTTGGCCCAGTAATAGTCACCCGTGGTTCGTGCTGCCAGCGCGTACCTGTGCCCCGCTGGCACGTCGTAGATCTTCTCCATCGACACCGGTTTGGTCGGAGGCATAAACGCTGCATCCATCGGGTACGCGACTCCATAGACGGGAGCCGACGGTAAGCCGCTTCTTGGCATGATCATCATCGCGCTGGCTTTGCGCGTCAGACCACGGCCTGGATTTTGAAACCAGGCCTTCTGACCGCCAAAGTAGATCGCTTCCCAGTCGCCCTTTTGCTCGGCGCGGACGTAGATCGGCCCGGTCCCCAGCTTGGTGCCCCAGTTGTTCATCCGATCGCCCGGCCAACCTTTCAAATACTGGTTTTCGATGAGCGGAGCCATCGCATCTGGGGCCGTGCGCAGATACACAAAGTTTGCTGGGCTCTCGGTGACATCGCGACAATCGCCACCGGTTGCGCCATAGCAATAGGTACCCTTTTGCAGGTTCTTGGCGTAACCCGGTCGCAGGACAATCGGTGCCCCATCCGTACCGGGATCGACATCGCTCGGCAGCGGGGATAGCAGAAGTTGCATGTAGCGATCCCAGTCCCAGTACGGACCGGGATCCCAGTGCATACCCGACTGTTTCGAGGCCGTCACGCCCGGGATTTCATCGTGTCCGATGATGTGCTCGCGGTCGAGAGGCACCCCGTAACTCTTCGCCAAGTGCCGCACGAGCTTGGCCGACGCCTCATACATTGCGTCGGTGAACCAAGTCTTGCCCTCGATGGCGATCGCCTCGTGTTCGATGCCAATCGAGTGCATGTTGAAGTACCAGTTCCCGGCGTGCCATGCGACGTGTTTGGGAGCCACAAACTTCGCGATCCGGCCAGCTTGTGAACCCACCAGGTAGTGAGCAGAGGCGCTCGCTGTGGGGTTTTGGAAGTGCGACACGACACCGTCCCAGCGACCCTCGGTGGTATGGATGACGATGTACCGAATCGCTTGGCCATCGGCGGGCCGGTTGGCTACGTCGTAATTGCCGTAACTGCCGGTCATTGCATCACGGAGTTTATAGGCCGCTGGAATGTCCTCGCACGTTAGGTCCGCCGGGCAGTCTGGGTCGACCGTCGAAAGCAAATCAGGCACCGGACCCGACAGCAAATCGGGTGTCGGTTGATTGTCGGCCACATCCGCAGGTTCGGCAGGACCACAACCAAACAGAGGCACAACGAGAAGTTGCGCAATCGCAAACGAACGAACGAGCGACCTCGACATGGCGCACCTCACAGGTAAGAACAGGTGCCGAGTTGTATCACGTCAGCGCGCAAGCCCTAGATCGGGCGTTGTGACGAACGGGTTGGGTGCCTGCTCTTCACGGAGCGGGTCTTGCTCAAAGGGCAGCGCCGTCGTTCTTTGGCTCCAACGTACCGAGCCGGTCTTGCGCGTTCCCGCAGCAGTCCGTTTTCCGTCTAGCCGCTCACTCGCTCGCTCCATCGGTCGTTTGTCACCGGGTTGAGGCGTGGCGGTTTCGTTCAGATTCGCGTGAGTTGCCAGGTCTGGTCGCGATGGCATCGAGAAGGTTTCCACCGATGAAGGATCATGCGACGACGGCGACGTGTCGGCTGTCCCATGGGTCCACCACAGCCGTGAGCCAAATAGCCCCAGCGCGAGCAGCAGCAGTCCCCCACCGAGCAGTGTTCGTCCCAGCGCTCGCCCAAGCGGACTCGAATCGACCGCCGGGATGTCGTGCTTGGGGTCTGGCATGGCCAGCGGAGGCATCCCCTGTTGGAAGCGATGCAGATCCGCCAGCAGCACACTCATGGTTGGGTACCGATCGTCTCGCTCGCGCGCCATCGCTTGCATGACGATGTGCTCAAGTTGCGGCGAGAGCTGACGATCCGGGCAGCGCTGCGAAGGAGGCTCCGCCGATTCGGTCAATATCTTGGCCACCACTGACAGATAGCTTGCAGCACAGTGCGGAACACTGCCGGTCAGACATTCATACAGAACCACGCCGAGTCCATAGACGTCGGCTCGCGGGTCGAGTGAATCGCCGCGAACCTGCTCCGGACTCATATAGAGCGGAGTCCCAAGAATGGCCCCAGTTCGGGTCAGACGTGGCTCCTCGGTAACCTGCACCGCTTTGGCAATCCCAAAGTCGAGCAGCTTTACAAAATCACCACCATCGCGGTCACACAGAAAAATGTTCTCTGGCTTGATATCCCGATGAAGCACCCCGCTTTCATGGGCTGCCGATAGGGCCGTTGCGAGTTGTTCGCCAATATGCAGCGTGTCGGACTCCGATAGGGCCGAGCAGCGGGCGAGACGCTGGGCCAAGCTTTCGCCAATCAGCAGCTCCATCTCGACGTATGGACGACCATCCGGTGTGACCCCAACATCGAACACTTCGACAATGTGAGGCGACGAAATGGACGCTGCTAGACGCGCTTCGCAGTGCAGTCGTTGCACCAGGTCTGGTGTCAGCGCGAGCTGAGCGTTGAGCACCTTCACCGCCACCGACTTGTGCAATAGCAGGTGTTCGGCAACGTAGACTGTGCCCATCCCGCCCTGGCCGATCCGCCGTAAGACCTTGAGCTTGCCGCCGAGGACTTCGTCCACAAGCGGGTCGTACTCTGCGCTGGGTCCGGTGCTGACCGTAGAACGCCCAATCGGCACGGTGGCAGACAGGTGCGGTGTGACGCCCTGGCCGTAGTCACCAGCAGGCGCAACCGTTTGCAGCAGTCCACCATCGAGAGGACACGCCTGTGTGCCATCCGCGTAGCGGGTCAAGCACTCAGCACACTGCAACATGACCCTGGGAAGCTAACTGCTCGCGAACAAATACGCCAGCAGTCGGTACATGCCGTACGAAACCGCCCCGGAAATCGGCACGGTCAGTACCCACGCCGTCACAATGTTCCCAGCAACTCCCCACCGCACGGCCGACATCCGTTTGGTCATGCCCACCCCCATGATG
>CALLYL010000268.1 GCA_937859535.1 uncultured Myxococcales bacterium | reverse complement strand
GATCGACTCGCCGGACTGTCTAAAACCGCCAAAGGAGCCGTCGCCCAGGTCGCGCTGCTGGCGATGCTGTCGTCGTGGCTGAACTGGGGCTTTTCACTGGTGTTTTCGGCGATGCTGGCCCGCACGATTGCCCGACGCTTTGCCGAGCGAGGCCAGGACATTGACTATCGAGCGCTCGCGGCGGCAAGCTTCCTGGGCCTCGGTAGTATTTGGGCGCAAGGGCTGTCCGGATCGGCAGCCCTGCAAATGGCGACGCCAAGCGCGCTGCCACCGGGACTGCACGGACACGGCATCCCGCTGTCGCAGACCATCTTTCTGTGGCAGTCGTTCGCGTCCGTAGGCATCGAGTTGGTGGTGGTCACCCTGGTGGTCTGGCTGATCGCCCCAAGTGAACCGCACGCCACGACCGCCGCGTCGCTCGGACTGTCTTTGCAAGAAGTCACGTCGCCACCTCCGTCCCCGACGGAGCTACGACCGGGGGAGAGGCCCGAGCACTCGCCGTGGCTAAGCCTGTCCTTTGTGGCGCTCGCGAGCGGCTACTTGATCCACTCACTTTGCCAAGCCCCATCGCTACTAGAGGCCATAAATCTCAACACGATCAACCTGACGCTGCTCACGTTGGGGGCGTTGCTCCATCGCACCCCGGCGCGGCTCCAGCGGGCGTTTGCGACGGCAACTCCAGCGGTGTGGGGCGTCATCTTGCAGTTTCCGTTCTACGGCGGCATCGCCGGAATCCTGGCCAGCGCCGGACTCAATGCCCTCATCGCCGATCTGTTTGTCGGGGCCGCGAGTCAGGCGACCCTGCCGCCGCTGGTCGCGCTGTACTCGCTGCTACTCGGCATCTTCGTCCCATCAGGAGGCTCGAAGTGGCTGATCGAAGCGCCGTACGTCCTGGCCGCTGCCGAGCGCTTGCACGTTCACTCGGGCTGGATGGTCGCGGTCTACGATCTCGGTGAGGCGCTCGCCAACCTCGTCCAGCCATTTTGGATGCTACCCGTCCTAGGGATCTTCCACCTAAAGGCCCGAGACGTGATGGGCTACACCGTGCTGGTCTTTCTGGTCCTGACTCCGCTCGTACTGCTGCTTACCTACGCGCTCGGGCTGACGCTGCGTGGCTAGTCGCCAAAGCGCCGAGCGTGTTGACAGGAAGAATCGATCTGCGGGCCGTATTCCGGACGCTCCTTTTCCTCCCATTCCCACTCGCTTCCGTACATAGGAAAACGGCTCGCCGCTATGACCCCCTTTCTCTTCCTTAGAGCGGGTTCACCGCGATGGGAATCGTACTAGGTACGTCACCGCCATGTCCGGCTTCGGGGTTCGACCCACTCCGATGTGATGAAGCAGGGGAAAGGAATCTTGCGGAGTCACTGCGCGGTCGTTGCTTCCATTTCCCGAGGGCCATGTATAAGTTGAAGTTGGGGTCACTGCGCGAGACAGAGTCTGGATCGCGGCAGTGGAGTTCTGGCGCTGTGGCAGATGACGAACGATGCCACATGGATACCATCAATGACTGAACATTCACGGCTCCCACTGATCGCTGCAACCCTTCGCGAACGGGCCATCAATCGGCTCAATTCCCAGTCGATTCCTAACGTTGACTTCCTATCTGAAGCAGAGCTACGACGATGTTGTTTCGAGCTGCAGATTCAAAAAGCAGAGCAAGAGCTGCACAACGAAGAGCTGCTGGCTTCTCTCAGAAAAACCGAGGCAGAGCTAGCAGACTGTAAGCGTCTCTATGAAGTCGCACAGCTCCGCGCTGTTCCGTGCACAGAAGAGGCAACGAACGTCACCAGCCGAGCCAACGAAACAGACGGCAGCGTGACGCTCTGCAGCAGCCAGGCAAAACAAGAACAGGAAAGGCTTCATTTCCAGGCCCAGCTCCTGGGTGCGGTGGGACAGGCGGTGATTGCCACTGACCTTGCCGGAACGATTACCTACATCAATCCGGCAGCGGCAGCACTGTATGGCTGGTCGGCTGAAGAGGTCATTGGCCGCAACTGTGTCGAGGCGCTGACCAGCGAGGCAACCGATGAACAGAGTGCTGCGATCATGGCGCAGCTTGCACGCGGCGAAAGCTGGAGTGGCGAGTTTGTGGTGCGGCGGCGAGATCACAGCACATTTTTGGCGATGGTCACAAACTCTCCGATCTTCAACCTCGCGGGCGAGATGATCGGCATCAAGGGAATCTCTCAAGACATCGGTCCCCGCAAGCAGACCGAGGCTGCACTTCAAACGACAAAGGATCTGCTGGAACGAGCGTTCCATGCCATCTCGGATGGACTGGTGATTCAAGGACCGGACGGCCACATCCTTCAGAGCAACCCAGCCGCCCAGCGCATCTTGGGATTGACTGCCGATCAGATCGCGGGACGTAGCTCGCTCGACCCACGCTGGCAGGCGGTGCGTCTGGATGGGAGTCCATTTCCGGGCAACGAGCACCCAGCCATGGTGACGCTGCGGACGGGACAGCCGCTACACGGCGTTGTGATGGGCATTCAGAAGCCGAATGGGAGCCAGACTTGGATCAAGATCAACTCGACACCGATGTCGGCTGGTCAAGGTGTGCTCACCAGCTTCAGCGACATCACCGAACAGAAAGCGTCGTTTGAAAGTACCAATTTTCAGGCCCAACTCTTACATGCGGTGGGGGAAGCGATCGTCTCTGTGGATCTGGTAGGCAAAATCGTCTACTTCAACCCGGCGGCTGAGGCGCTGTATGGCTGGAAGAGTGAGGAAGCTCTGGGTCGAAATATCTCCGAAGTCACTGCGCTCAGCATCACCGAGAGTCAGCGGGCAGAATTTCTGACGCGGCTTGGGAAAGGCGAACACTTCCGGACAGAGATTCCAGCACGGCATCGGAGCGGATCCTGGTTTATGATCGAAATCAGAAATTCGCCGGTTCGCAACGCAGCGGGTCAGCTCATCGGCGTCATCGGCGTTTCCCAAGACATCACCCAGCGCAAGAAAGTAGAAGAGAGTCTGAACTTTCAGGCGCAGCTCTTGAGCGCCGTGGGTCAGTCGGTGATTGCGACCGATCTGGAGGGACTTATCACCTATGTGAACCCTGCGGCGGAAGCGCTATACGGCTGGAAATCAGAGGATGTCGTAGGCCACGATGTGGTGGAGATCACGCCGAGTAAAGCCTCCGCCGAGCAAGCGGCTGCGATCATGGTGCAGCTTGGCCGAGGTCAGTCGTGGAGCGGTGAATTCCAGGTCCAGAAGCGAGACGGCACAGAGTTCTGGGTCGAGGTGACCGATACCCCGATTCGCAATGCCAACGGCGAGGTGGTCGGAATGGCCGGGGTCTCGCAAGACATCACGGCGCGCAAGCAAGCCGAGCAAACCCTCCGCAACAGCGAGCAGTTTATCCGAACGGTCTCCAACCACCTGCCGATTGGGGTGAGCTACTGGACGCCGGATCTGCGCTGTACCTTTGCCAATCCATCGGCCCACGTTCAGTTCGGCGTAGCGACTGACGAACTGGTAGGACGCTCGCTCGCAGAGGTCTTGGGCCACGAGCCATCTCGCCGCTGCGAGGACTTCCTGATGGCCGCCCTCAAGGGAGAGCCGCAAGCCTTTGAGTGGAGTAGGAATCGGCCCGGTGCCCAGAGCGAGTACTTTTGGATTCAGTACGTTCCCCATGTGGCGGAAGGAGTGGTCAGCGACCTGCTGATGGTGGTCTCCGACATCACCGAGCTGAAGCGGGGCGAGCTGGCCCGCTCCCGACTCGCTGCAATTGTCGAGTCAGCCAACGATGCCATTGCCAGCGAAAGCCTGGATGGGACGATTCTGTCGTGGAACCCCGGCTGCGAGCGGCTGCTCGGCTACCGCGCAGAGGAAATCATCGGCCACAGTGTCCGGTGTCTGATTCCTCCCGACCGCGTCGATGAAGAGAACCAGATGGTCGAACGGGTGAATCGCGGGGAGCTCGTCGAACACCTGGAAACCACTCGACTGCACAAGGATGGTTCCTTGGTTTCCGTGGAACTGACGATGTCGCCGCTCCGCGATGAGAGTGGCCGGGTCGTCGGTCGCTCCAAGATCACCCACGACATCACGCTCCGTAAAAAGGCAGAGGCCGAGCTGCGGCTACTCAACACCTGCGTGGCCAGTCTGCGGGACGTGGTGATGATCACGGAGGCGGGGCCGCTTGCCCCCCCTGGGCCACGAATCCTGTTTGCGAACCCGGCGATTGAGCGACTGTCCGGCTATCCTCCGCAAGAGATTGTGGGCAAGCCCCCTGGCATCCTCCATGGACCCAATACCAGCCAAGAAACGCTGGCCCGGGTATACGCAGCCTTGCGCAGGGGAGAGGTGGCCACGGAAGAGATTCTCCACTACACCAAGACCGGCCAAGAACACCTGGTCGAACTCCAGGTTGTGCCGATTCCCGATGGGTCCGGAACGATCACTCACTATCTGTCGATTCAGCGCGACATCAGCGATAGAAAGTCCCTGGAAACACAGCTTCGGCAGGCCCAGAAGATGGAGGTCATTGGTCAGCTCGCCGGGGGCGTGGCGCACGACTTCAACAACATCTTGCAGGTCATGATGCTAAACCTCGAACTGCTGGCCGAACACAAGGATCTACCGCCGGACGTGCGGACTCCGCTGCACGAGCTAGAGACGCTCTCCGAGCGAGCCGCCACCCTGACCTCCCAGCTCCTCCAGTTTGCGCGACGACAAGCGGTGCAGCTTCGTACGATCGATCTCAACGCGTCGATCAGCAAATCGCTCAGCCTGCTGCGACGACTGCTGGGTGAACATCTGACGATCAAAGCGGATCTGGCACCGGGCTCACTGTGGACAGAAGCCGACGCCGGAATGCTCGATCAAGTGGTCATGAACCTGTGCATCAATGCTCGGGATGCGATGCCAAAAGGCGGCACACTGACCATCCAGACCACGCTCACAGAGATCAGGGAGGAAGACGTACAGAGAACCCCCCAAGCACGCCCTGGTCGCTTCGTCTGTCTCTGTGTCAGCGACACCGGTTGCGGCATGAGCCCAGCGGTCCTAGAGCACCTGTTCGAGCCGTTCTTCACCACCAAAGAAGCGGGCAAAGGAACCGGCTTGGGACTGGCAGCGGTCTATGGAATCGTCATGCAGCACAGAGGCTTTGTGAAGGTCGACAGCGTGGTTTCTGCGGGGTCGAGCTTTCGACTCTACCTGCCGTGGTCTTCCAAAGTCGCCGTACCGCAAGCCCGAACAGAGCAGTCTGCCTCTCGACCGATCGGGGCACAGACCGTGCTGGTCGTTGAAGATGAGGAGCTGCTGCGCGACATTGCGGTTCTGATGCTACAGAGACAGGGCTACCGGGTTCTGAGTGCTGCGGACGGAGTCGAAGCGCTGCGGCTGTGGGAACAGCACGGTCCTGAGATCGACCTGCTCATCTCCGACATGGTGATGCCCGGGGGTCTGACCGGGATGGCCC
>CALLYL010000267.1 GCA_937859535.1 uncultured Myxococcales bacterium | reverse complement strand
ACTGGCCAGCATCTGCCGCGTCCACTCTTTGATGCGGTCTTTGAGTACGTAGGCGACGACCGCGAACGTGAGCAGCAGTCCTTGATGGTCCCGAGCCAGCTCGTAGTTGAGCAGAGGTACCTGCGCCAGCGTCGCCCAGGTTGCCGCAAGTCCTGCCGCCACCATGGCCGCGCTGTTTCGATAAAATGGATCGGATTCCGACTGTCGGGTGTCGATATAAAGCGCCCGCTCCAGCGTGTCTTTGAGTCGTCCGATTCGATACGAGTAGTACTCGGGGGCGTCGCCCCACGGGGTGGCAAAGCCCTGATCGAGTCGGTAGCGGTTGACCTGCTCAATGGTGCGACCGAGGCGAATGCGTAGCCTGGTTGCCGTCGCCGTGCCATCGCGAAGTTCCGGAATACCTTCGATCAGCTCCGCCAACTCGGCCAGCTTGAGGTCGATGACCGCGCTCACGTACTCCTCCGCAAACGCCAGGGCCTGTGGAACTTCCTTGGGTTGGAGCGCGGCAAATGCCGCTACCTTGGCGCGCAGACGGTGCATGCTGCCCAGCGCCTTCAACATATGGTTGGTCGCCTTCTCTAGGCTCTCAACGAGTCGTAAGCGATCGGCAGAGGTGCGCTTGGCTTGTCCCACCAGGGTTCGCAGCACCTCGACTTCCGTGGCCGCAGCATCGGCAACCTCGGCACTGTACAACTGGGCGAGCTTGACCAGCGCACTGGCGCGAGGCGCGTCCTCGGTGAGCAAAAGCGGCAACTGCTGACGCAGCATCGTTCCGGGGTTTCGCGGACTGTTCAGATCCGCCAGATCGGCCAGCAACACCGTAGGCGAGTGCAGCCGCATGCGAATCGAGGCATCGCGATAGAAATCACCCAGTGAGTAGCTGGTTGGACTGACGCCCCAGGACTGCGGAAAAAAGAAGTAGGCGTCGAGCGTATAAGTTCGCTCGGGGCCACTTCGGTGCGGCAAGGATACGAGCTGCGTCACCTCGAGCGTGCGCGGATCCGGGGCCGTCAGCAGTGGCGGTTGTCCCAGCCCTTCGCTCGGGCGGCGAATCGGTTCGCGGCGGACCAATCGGGCTGCAAGTAGCTGGCTTACGCGCGGGGCAGCCACAGCTTTGTCTCCAGGGCGGTCGTCTCGACCTCACCACCGAGCGGATCGATCAGAGGTCGAATGAGATTGAGCGTGTGCGAGTGAAGGCCGCAGTCGAAGTGCAGGCTGACCCGCAGCGGATCGACGGCCACGCCGACCGCGAGGCGTTCAGTTGATGAGGGATTTGTTTCTACGATCGATCTCAGGATTTCAACAATCGCGGCGGAGAGGCGTCCTTCGGCATCCGTCACGGCGAGTTGATCGCCCAGATTGGCCAATCCTTCCCAGGACACATCGAGGCTGTTACCGTTCTCCATCAGGATGCTGCGCGCCTCTTTTTCGGCCTGGAGCAATACCTCGTTGAGCGGGCGGGCCACAATGTCTTCCACGGATGGCAGCAGCGACTGTTCGACGACGTTGTTCCCTCCGCCAATGAACACCCGCAGCGGTGCCATCCCAGGACGCTTGAGTACATGAAGCAGCCCCTGCAGCGGTTCTCCCTCGGTCAGATCCAGTGAAATGGGTTCCGCCTGCCCGTCGTTTTCAGCAAGCTTGAGTACGCTCAGCACTTGCGGATGCTCGGCAAACTCGTTCATTCGAGCACCAGCCTCGGGACCACTCAGGCGAAGCGCTCGTCGTCCCGCTCCGTTACAGGCCACCAGTTGACCCTTTTCCTCGAAGATTACGCACGCGCAGGGTAAGGCTTCGACGAGCTGAGACAGCAGCGCTTCGCTCATTCCCGCCGATAGCAGTCGTCTTCGAAGCTCGGTCGCCATTTGGTTCAGGACGCGGGCGACGTCACCCACTTCATCGTTGGTAGGCTGGAGCACCTTCACGCCGAGATCCCCTGAGGCCAGGCTCTGGGCCATCGTGCTGACTCGCTGCAGGGGCCGCACAAAGAGGATCGCTGCGATCAGCGAAAAGAGAATGGCCACCGATGTGGCAGCGGCCATTGCGTTGAGCAAAAAGCGCATCGTACCGCTCGTCACGGCCTCGATGCTGTCGACGGACGTGGCCAAGCGAAGTACCCCAAACGGCTGATTTTTGGCGTCGACAATCTGGCGGGCCACATACAGCGTTTCAATCCCGGTTGTTTCCGAGTGCCGCCGCGAATAACCAAAGCCCGACAGTCCGGACCAGAGCGGTAGACCTTCGGGCTTGCTGGTCGGTTCCGACATCGCCATTCGCACTTCAGAGCGTGTGGCGTGGTTGATCGTGAGAGAGCGAATCACCGAGCTGTCGAACAGCACGTCACCGGCCAGCGACATATACGTCAAACGATGGGTGCTGATCTCCCCGAACTTGACGAGAAGTCCCAGCCGATCAGCCTCGGGAACGCTGCGTAGGGATTCCGCCACCTTTGAAATTTGTGACGACATTCGTAGCGCCGATTCACGGAGCAGATCCCCCTGGAGCACGACACGGATGTAAAAAAACGTCGGCCCAGCTCCCAGCAGGAGGACACCGAGATACGAAATCAGCAGCTTGACGGGTAGTGGGATTCGCGGCATGGCGGAAAGGCGCATATCAGACACGAAAAATGCCCAGGGCGAAGAGAGTTTTTTCTTGCGCGACGTACCGTGCCCACGGTATCAGTTGCGCTTCCGGTTACTTACATCGGTTTTGCGCTTGTAGCTCAGCTGGATAGAGCAACGGACTTCGAATCCGTGGGTCGGGCGTTCGAATCGCTCCAGGCGCACCAACATTCGTGGGCATTTTGCCCATCTCCTGCCGATCATGTCGTCGCAGAACTTGTCTATAGACGGTCTGTGTCAAAAAGTCCTGGCGGGTACCTATCGGATCGAGCGTCTTCTTGCTACTGGGGGGATTGGCGCTGTGTTTGTGGCAACCCACCTGCGGACTCGTGGGCAGGTTGCCATCAAGTTTTTGAGCCGTGGCCTTCTCACGGAACCCGAGGTTCTGCGTCGGTTTCGAGAGGAGGCGCAGATACTTGCCGCTCTCAAGCACCCGCATATCGTCACCCTTCAGGATTTTGTAGAGGATCCCGAGTTCGGGCCCTTCCTGGTGATGGAGCTTCTGCCTGGTCGCGATCTCGAGGCTCACTTGAAGGAGCATGGACCGCTCAGCTTTGCTGAGGCGAAGCAGATGGCGCTACAAGTTGGCGGAGCCATCCAGGCTGCGCATGACTTGGGCATCGTTCATCGGGACGTAAAGCCACAGAACCTGTTTGTGGTGGATGCAAGCTTTGCTGGTTCGTCGCAGATGTTTTTGAAGGTGCTCGACTTCGGCGTATCCAAGATCGTCGATCGTGCCGATGAAAAGACGGCCCCGATGATGGTGCTGGGAACTCCGCATTACATGGCACCAGAGACAGCGCAAGGCCATGCCGCCGAGGTGGATGCCCGAAGTGACCAGTTTTCCTTTGCGGTGGTGCTGTTTCGGGCGCTGACCGGTCGGAAACCGTTCGATTCCAGCGATCCGATGGCGGTGTTGTGGCAAGTCGTTCATGTCGCACCGCCTAGGATCGAGAGTCTGGTTGCGGGTATTCCTTCTTATGCGGCAGATGCGATTGCTCGGGCGCTGTCGAAGGAACCTAGCCATCGCTTCACTTCGGTTGCGGATTTTGTCCGAGCGCTGTTTGGCGCGAGCAATCGAGCTGACTTTGTGGCGGCTGTGCGTTTGTCTCACGGTGATGTAGATACGCTTCCTCCGATGCTGCCGCCTTCTCCGAGCAGCCAATCCTCCATCGGTGGCAGTGCGGTAGAGTCAGTCGCTGCTGTTTCACCCTCTGGGAATCGATTCCTGCGGCGATCACTTGCCTTGGGGGTGGCCGTCTTGTCCGTGGCGATTGCAGTTCGGATGCTCGTCATGTCACGACGTCCTCCGCGCTCGGAGTTTTTGATGGCCTCGGATGTACCGGTCGCACTCCCAGCCCAATGGGGAGAGACGCGTTCTGTTCCGCTGTCCAGGCCTCCCGTTTTCATCCAACCGGACGCGGAGCGCGTGACCGAGTCCCATCTCGTCGCGACCAAGCGCGCGAGCCCAACGCCTGCCAGCAAACCAGCGGGAACCAGGCTGTCCTCTTGCATCGTTCCATCGATAGATTGCATTTCCGAGGACGGACTGACCGACGCACAGCGGCACACTGCGTTTTCCCTCCTGCGGAAGTTTCGGCTTGGCGCCTGTCCTTCCGAACAGTTTGCAATCTTCAAAGCCCTCAATGGGAAGGGCAGGGTGAGCGTGTCCGCTCCCATCGATGTCAAGCGTCGCAAGTCCGAAATCGAGGACTTTTGGGTGGAGTGGGAAGGTTCCCTCGGGTTTGGCCGAGGACCACGCGCCATCACGGTCGATGGAATTGGACGTGGTCGTTGCAAAGAGAAAGCAGGGCATTGACCAGTGTCGACAGAACGTACAGGAGCCACTACAACAGAGCACGCAATGAACCATGTGCTCCGAAACTTGGTAGTGGTAGCGATGCTCTCGATGATGAGCTGTGCGACGGTGAAGGAGTCTGTGGTCGATGACTCAGAGACCGCCGCTTCTGTTCGTTCGGTCAAGGAACTGTATGAGAAGGTCGGCACTCTCAATGAGCAGGTTCGCGACTTGGTCAGCCATGTCTATTGCCCAAATGACAATGTCCGCAAGTTTGTCCAGAGCTGTCCTCGCAACGTCGGAATGGAGTGTTCCAAGGATGCGATCGAGGATGTGCTGAAGGTCATGGGGTCGTTTGATCACGTTATGCTCTATTACCGTCAGGGACAGGCCGCCGATGACCTGTTGCCGCTGCGTCGCGAGCGGGTGAAACGTCTGGTCAACGATCACAAATGGACGGTAAATACGCAGCTTTTGGTGGTTTCTCTGCCGATGAATGACCGCTCGTTCGCAGAGGCCCAGCGCCTGGGCGCAGAGGTCCACAAATTCCTTCGCCAGGTGGTATTGCCGCAGGCGCGTCCCGATGTGCAGCCACCGAAGCTGCTGGGCCCTTACGACATCG
>CALLYL010000266.1 GCA_937859535.1 uncultured Myxococcales bacterium | reverse complement strand
CCGCACCATCGCCGGAACCTGGGAGTACATCATCAGGCTTGGCTTGGCGGTGGCATCGAGGTGATCTGGTTGGCGACACCACTCGCCAGTGATGGGTGATCGTTGCCGGTAACGCTATTGTCGTCGGGATAGCAGCCGATAGAGTCCCCATCCAACCAATGCTCCGATAGCCGCAGGAGCAGCGATTACAACAAACGCACCCGCTGCCATCCCGCCCCCGACACTACTTCCGATGGCAGCGAGGCCAGATGTGATGCCAGCAGCGCTGAGTCCTGGTACCCCGGCAGCAGACACAAGCGCCACGGCACCCCCACCAGCAGCAACAGAACCAGCCGTCGTTCCCCACCGCCCAACTTTCCTTGCGGAACGCTCTTGCTCCGGCAGACAGGGATCGTCCCTCAGTGCCACATGAGTTGCTGCTGTCGTCAGAATGGATGGTCCCGCAGCGAGCAACGTAACTCCCCCGATAGCCCCCGAGCCAATCGTGCTGCCGACACTTGCGAGCCCAGACATGATCCCCGGCCCACTGAGCCCTGCAACTGTGCCAGTTGCAGAAACCACGCCAATCGACACAACACCGAGGCCGGCACTGCTGCCGACACTCGCCGACTTCCCGACCAACTCACGTATCTGCTGGCTTTCTTGAGCGCCTGTCTTGCACCACCTGGCAAAGTGCTCGCAGTTGTTGGAAAATAGGCTGTATCCATCCCGCCCAAGACATTTCCGAGCACGATCAATAACCACTTCAGGTGGTGAGCATTCTGCGTACTCGACGCGCCGTACCCGATCTTTGTTGGCAAAGTCGTCGATGGAATCGATCCGAATTTCGGCCTCCTCTTTCCGCTTCGATGTTGCGGTGAAGTGAATCACCGAGCCATCGCCTAGGTAGATGCCGTGGTGTTCGTAGAGCACTCTGTTTACCGCGAGATGATCTCCAGGTCGAAAGCTAGTATTCATGCCTGCTCACATAAGCACACACGGCAACCTGTCAAGTCCGCAGAGCTTTTTAGACAAAATCTGATTGGGCATACGCCTCCGGCTGTCTTGCGGCAGGAAGTCGCTAGCATCTTTCCTTGGTGCGACGGTGTTCCGATGGCAGCCAACCGCCTGCATCCTTACAGGACGCCGCAGTGTCTGACTACGGGCAGCCCGCCGCAGCAAACCGAGCGAGTGACCTGCTGAAAATCACCTTCGCTGGCACAAGAAGAGAACCTGGTTTCCAGCATCCCAAGTCGTGTTCACTGATGCACTATCGCCGACGACTCGTCAGTGGTGTGCCCTTGTAGTCTGTTGCCGCAACGCAGTCCTTTGCCCAATGGCTGGTGCGTCCACACTTGAAGCACGCCGTCGGCACAGACTCGACGCGTCCATGCATCCTGGGCGTCAGTGCCACCAGATTGTGGGGGGTGTTGTTGAGTTTGTTCCCGTCAATGTGGTGAACCTGCATCCCATCGAGACTGTCCTCTCCGATTCTTTTGGCCAGGGTCCTTCGGTGAGTGCTCTCCCAGCGCTGGGTTTTCTCGTCGAAAAACTCCGCATAGCCGTTTCGATGCCGTGTCTTCAATGTCGATTGTTGGGGGCTGGTTCGATTTGTGTTTCTTGTTTTGCTCATTTGTATCCTCCGGCCCACAAGATAGACCCGAGGTCTGACAACGCCACGTTTCTCGTCGGAGCACTCAAAAAAGACGAATCCTACAGAATGGGCCCAGCGATGGCTCGCCGAAGCCGGCCAACCACTGGGAGAGACATGGAGCAGATGGAGATGCGTCCCAGACGCTCGCAGTAGGCAGGTACCGATCGCCAGATCGCTTCGCCAGCGGACAGCGGCATCTGGCGACAGCACCGACGAGCAGTCGAATAATTGGAATCGGCACCTCCCGCACGAAAACCCTCGGCTCATCTGTGGCAGGTGTCGTATGCATTCCCTCGCTCGTTCTGGATCGCGAAAGTGGTCCAAGAGTGGACCACGACGCGCCACGGCCCCTCAACTTCCGAGGGAAATCATGCCAGCAAGGCCGCACAGCGGCATGCCAGGTCGAGCGGAATCGCTACTGAGCGACGAGCGAGAAGCCAATGCGCTGCACTTGGCCGATATTCTTCACAGTCAGCGATCCGGTGCGCAAGTCTGTCTCGGTCGGGCGAACCGTGGCTGGTCTACTTACCGCCAGTGCGGACCAGAACGCCCGAAGCATGGATGTTCTTGCACGAACCCGTCTTGCCTGATGCTGCGACGGTGTAGTCGGTGAACAAATCTACTTGAAGTGCGTTGCCATTGAGAACAAGCGCTGTGTCCCGAATCGTTCCAGTAACGAGCGAAGTTGGTGTAGTCGTTGGTGGGCATGTCACAGCCCGAGACTGCGTTGCGATATTTCCATGCTGGTCGAAGTACAGGTCGCCGCACTTGGCATGCCAAAAAATTTGACTGTTGCCAGCCGTCATGATTGTGAACGAGACCTGTGAAGACTCCGCTTGGACGCTGCTCCCGTCTGAACAGGTGACCGAGGCGGAAGACAGCGCGCCCATCCACATCCCAGTGAAGTCATACTTTGCATTTTCCTCCGCATCATTGCCACAACCGACGGTGGCCAGAGATGCCGCAACGAGACCAGAGAGCAGGATTTTCCGCATAGTTTCCTCCGCTACTTGTTCCTGACCGATTCGAGATTATGAGAATTCACCATCTCTAGTCGGGCAAGGTATGACTACCCGACAGGACAGTCAAGGCCACGACTGACAGCGACGGATCGGGCTTCGTCCGGTGTCCCAGGTGGTGGGGTTCTCCTGATTGGCTCAGTTGCTTAGATCCTAACGACCATGGGCTCAGACGGGGGGGTCTCGTCTGCCTTCGGTTGTCCAAAGAGGAAGACGAAACGGTAGTCGCTGTCCTCGCCATGTTTTCCCGTGAACATGCGAGTCTGCGTCCCTTGCTCATTCGACGAGAAGGGAACGGACTCGTCCGCGAGGTTAGTGTCCATCCGATCGGATATCGGCAAAGACCGGGCCGCTCCTGTGCTCATTATGATCAGAAGCAAACACTGCTATTCACATAACGGCTTGCCCGAGCGAGCGTTCTGCCCCGCAGAAGTAGGCAACTTCTGCCAAGGTAGCCCAAGTCTGACGAGCCAGCGACGAATTGACCAGCCCGTGACCGGACCACTGCCCAAGCAACCACCAGCCCGGTCCATCCAGTAGGCTGGCAGACCTGAATAATGACCATTTTAAAGCCCCATGGATTAAGAGTGCTCGACGGTGCGAAAAAATTGCTTGAAATGTCCGTGTCCAGAACCAAATGATCTCAGTCGGGAAAATCGTAATTACGAGTCCATCATACACGGCGAGTCCTTGTAATTATTCGAGTGATTCCATACATTTCATTAGGGTCTCAAGCTGAGGAACCGACTCCCAGACCACAGCGTTGGTGGGGTAGCGGACAGGTAGCGGACAGGTAGCGGACCGCTTGCTACTCCTTGCCTAGGATAAACGGTCCTTGGGAAAGCAGCGGCAGGCCTCAAACACGGCCCTGTTATAGCCCCCACCCCTATGTCGGCAGGTGCTCCCCGCAGTGTCCAATGAACACGACCGATGCCTGCCCTGGCTGTCTGTCCCAATAAAAGTGAATACGGGGCTCCTTCCTATTGAGTGGCTTGGCATGGGGCTCAAAGACTACCGCACGTCCGTCTGGCAATGTAAACGTGCGTGCTTCCTTGCAAGCCTGTTTTGCCATTGTGAAGCGGCTCTCCTCAGTTGCCTCAACTCCAGTAATCCGGTTGTAGCGGTCCATTGCCTCTTTATCGTTTAGACCATCATCGCGTGCAGCTTTAAAATGGACTAGCCCAATCAGACAACGGAGGAGCTCTATCCATGTCAAGCGCTGCTCCCATCTTGGAAATCGATGAGCACTGTCGAATGCAGATGGAAGCACTTTGAGTGCCCCCTGTGACTCGGTTTCAGCGTAGCGCAAGACGTCTGCGGCACAACTGAAGCTGACAGAATGCTCGCCCTGGCGGTCTTGCACTCTGGCGAAATCATCAACGTGGCGTAGGTTGCTGACACAGAGCTGTCGCCCATTAAACTGGCTACGGTACTCAGGCTGTGTAAGATTAGTGGTGTCATCTGGGGAGACTGCGCATAGCGGAGCAGCGCCCAGGTTGGATACGTGGCCTAGCAAGTGCCTAAGTAATTCCTGCACATGCGGATCGGCGCTAGCTACTTCTGGTTCAATCTGAAGCGCTTCGTGCAGCAGGGGGAGATCATTCCAAAACGGACCTCGAGTGTGAGCGAGCAGCCAGGCGGCTTCCTGTCGGAATCGGATGATTAAGCTTTTGTCGCCATCGGGTGGATTGGTAAGCCAATCTATCAGCGTTAGTGGAGGGCTGGACTTTGGATCTACGATAATAGCGCCGAAGCCTCGGTGAACTTGACATGGGTCCGTTCTAAATAGTTGACTTGGCGCACGTTCCCGCAAACGGCGTAGTGAACCGAGCCGAGCCACCGCTTGGTCGAGTGGAAGTGATGCGATTGCCCTCAGATAGCTATGGTTGAGCGCCATCCCAATCCGCACGGGCCACCTCTATCCAAGCAACGCCGTTAGATCCTGTGAAGACTGATCCATAAATCCAAGCGGCCACTCCTGAACTCTACCATCGTCATCGACCGTTATTTTCTGGACAGAACTTCCTTGATCATCATGGGAAATGAAGTGGATACACAGGTCGGTAGAGAGCAATCTTTTTCTCTTAACCGCTAGACATAGACCGTTGACTAAGTGGTCACTATGTGTTTCGATTAGTAGACGGCGACCAGCGGCAGTAGCGGTTACCAGCAATTCGGCAAGACGGTGTTGGGCCGCCGGATGTAGATGTGACTCAGGTGTGTCAATGATTAGCTGCTCACCCGTCTTGCTAAGAATTACAGCAGCGATGATGGGTAATGTTTGGGACAGGCCCGCTCCGACTTGGTAGAGCTTCAGGTCTTCCGCCTCAGGGGTAACAACGCTAAGTTCATGGCCTAACCTCCCAATTGACTGTGATTCCACCCGAAGCGTCGGCAGGTCGAATAAGTACGCCCACCATTCATTAAGCAGCGTTAACCCACGGCGCGGCACAGACACACCAGGGAGTGGACCAGGGATGTCGCTGTCACGCTCTCGCAATTCGTCGATTGCTTGGCCAACATGTTCACCAAATAACCCAAGCCGTGGCCCAAAGTCTGGACGTGGCACATACAGGTCCATCGGCGGTATGCGGTATGCACTTAGGATCTGGTGTCGATTAGGATCAAGTGCTATATGCATTTTACGTAATGCATCTGCAGCAAGTGCAATATGCAGATACTTAGAAATTACATCTCTGGCCTGGGATGTGAGCGGTTTAGCATCTTTATCAATCTCCGCCAGCATCCGAGGGAATTCGTTAGCGAAGTCCAAAATCACATCTTCAATTTTGCGGTGAAGTAAGTCATTTGTTTCTAATGCGTCAGTTAGGCGTTTCAGTGCCGTTTGAAAATCGCGCACTGTGTCCATTTTTGCTTTTTTATAGATATCAGGTGCCTGCGTTGCCAGCAATATTGAAGGTTCAAATGCAGCGAGCGTTGGCATGATAGAATTATTAACGGCAAACACAGACTCATTTATGCCAACCCAGCAATTTCCGCGCACAGGAACTTCCCGAGGCAGATCTCCTCGTCCTTCCCAATGTGTACTATATTTTCGTGGTTCGCCTTCCTTTGGGCGAGTGCTTTCAATATGCAGAATGTCTTGTTTTTCACCTGGCTGTCGAACAATGATCGTGACTCGTTCCAGCGGTGCAAAATATGGGAATACATCGCGTTCCTCGGTAGCATATTCTAGGCGCAATGTTGCAACATATGGCCACTTGGCCCCATCTGTTAATTGTAACTCCCCGGAAATTTCCATACCAAGTGCGAAACGACGGGCATTTTCGCCACGCCGTAGTTTGTGGGGCACCTCGGATGCTCGACCTAGACGAGCCCAGGGTCCATGGGTATTCAGACCTGGTTCTGGGCGATAGCCCGCTTCTTCGGTTTGGATGAGGGCCGCCAATGCTCCGGTGATGCTACTTTTGCCGGAACTATTCTTGCCAGCTAGTACAGTGAGCGGGGCTAGTTCAATCTCGGCTTCACCGAAGAACGCTTTGAATCCTTCTAGGTAGAGCTTGCTTATCATGGAATCGATCCTGTTTCATCGCAGGGGGGAGGCTCTGCCTTCTCGACCCGCAAAACATCCTGCCAAGCAGCGAAGCGCCTGAGCACATTTTCAGTTCGGTCTGTCGCTGCAGTGACTGACGAAATGAAGTCCTGTTGACTCCAGAGTTTCGACAGAGCGGTTTTCAATCGCAGTGAACGCTGCGCCCATGGCTGTAAGTCTTGGGCCTGCGCGAAGCCTGCGATAATCGCATCAAACACTGGAGCGTTCAGCCGGGCTGAGTGGGGATTATCGAAGGCACTATCGCCGAGCGACTCCCGTGCTGCCTGAAGAGCGCTACTAAGTTGTGCCACGGTTCTAAAAATTACACTTTCGGAACTCCTATTGAGTTGGTCTAATGCGCGGTTAAGAAATCGTTTAAGGTTACCAGTGTATTGATGGACACCCAGTAGAATAAATGCTACGCCGCGTAATACTAGCTCGTGATCACGGAAACGAGATAGGTTACGACGCTTACGTACTAACCGTTGAAAATCAGGATTGTCGCTGGCAAAAAGTTTGAGCGCTTAAAGTCCTGGACCCCTGTAAACTGCGTTACGGATCTCCTGTGGATGTAGTACTACTGCTCCTTG
>CALLYL010000265.1 GCA_937859535.1 uncultured Myxococcales bacterium | reverse complement strand
ACAACGCCCGGGTCTACATTCCAACCGGCAATGAACTTCCAGCACCACCGACCGCAGGGCCCTACTGTGATCGCTGCGATCAAGTGCCAACGCTGTTTTCAACGACGACCGATGTGAGCGGTCGCTTTACGCTCCGAAATGTGCCCTCTGGCCTGAATATCCCGCTCGTGGTTCGGGTGGGAAAATGGTGGCGACTCGTCACGCTGCCGTCGATCACGGAGTGCTCTGTCAACAATGTCCATCCCGCCGACACTCGCTTGCCACGCAGTCGCACCGAAGGAAATATTCCACGGATCGCGCTGTCCACGGGCAGCGCTGATGCACTCGAATGTATCTTACGGAGCAAGAAGCTTGGACTCGATGACTCGGAGTTCACGCCAGAGACAGACTCCGGCCGCGTCAATCTGTACACCGGCGCAACCGGTGCTGCGCAGTACGTTCCCACGCTAAACGGCGGCGTACGGTTCACTGCGGCGCAACCTCTGCCCGTTGCAAGCTGGTGGGACAACTACGACAACTGGAGCAAGTACGACATCGTGATGTTGTCGTGCGAAGGCAACCAGTACATGAACTTCAAAAGCGCCGCAGCGCTTCAGAATCTTGAAAAGTACATTTCGCAGGGCGGCCGTGTGTTCGCTTCGCACTGGCACAACGGCTGGCTCGCCAATGCCCAGCCACCGCAAAAGATTCAGACCACGGCATCGTTCGGGGCCAACGGCAGCCTGGGTACGATCACCGCCACCATCAACACCAATTGGGACAGGGGGGCCGCGCTGGCTGATTGGTTGATTTTGCCGACCGTGTCCGGGACGCCGCCGCCACCGCGTGGACAGCTTGTGGTCATGGGTGCCAAAAACACCATCTCCAGTCTCAACTCTTCCTTGGTGCAAAGATGGGTCGATGCACCGAGCGGGGTGTCGCAGTACTTCTCATTTGAGGCACCAATCGGCGCAGGAAGTGCGGCGCTGTGCGGACAGATGGTGTTCACCGATTTGCATGTTGGTTCGGGAACCGGCGGGGATATTTCCTCTTCGGCCACGCCATTCCCCAACGGTTGCACGTCGGGCACCTTATCCCCCCAAGAGAAGGCGCTCATCTTCATGCTGTTCGACCTGACCAACTGCCTGCAGCCTCCCATCGGCTAACCAATCGACGGGCCAGCAGATCCTCGCCAACGTAGCTCTTGCGCACACCCAGTTCGACCAGGTTGGAGTAGCCGATCCAGCAGTCGCAGATTCGATTCGGACAGGGACGTGGAGTAAGCAGCTTGGCCAACTCATCGGTATACAGATTACCGAGTACCTGATCAACGAAATGGCAGCGCGAAATCGTGCCGTCACCGTCGACACTGATGATCTCTTCACCACTCACACAGGGCTTCCCCAAGCTGCGGTGGCGACGGAGTTCCAGGTCAAACGCGGGATCGATGGCTCGCCAGCGGACTTGCTCCCCATCGCTGTAGCGGACACCGGGCTTCTGTGCGTTCAGCCACATCGGAACATCCGGAGGCAAGGCGCAACGCAGCGCTTCCACTTGTTCTAGGTGCGCCGGCACCGCGACCGCACCAACGCTCAGCCGAGTACCCGAACGATGCAGCGCTTCGATCTTTTGCACAAACGGAGCCAGCTCCATTTCGGTCGGATGCCACGAGATCCACAGCGAGACCCGCGAACGATCCGCCTCCTCCAAAAACGACATCGGACCGGAGGCGTTGGTCTGAATGCTCACTTGCCGAATCTGGGGAGCGTAAGACAGACGAACCAGCGCCTCGCGATACCACGGCCAGATCAGCGCTTCCCCGTAGGGAGTAAACAGCACGCGCAGCGAAAAGCCTTGCTCCGCAAGTAGCCACGCGACAAAACGTGCCAACGCATGTCGGTCTCGATCCAGCTTGGCGACAGAGGGAGTCCGCTTCGCAAACGGACAGTAGGCGCACTCATAATTGCAGCTATCCAGCGGTCCACGCCACAGAATGTCAAGCGCTCGGCGTCCACCATCAGCGTCACTCACGCCGCCTCCCAGGTGGCACGCGCAGACAGGACCGATTCGGATTGCAGCCAGTGACCGAGTACGTCCGCGCACTCCAGGCCGTGGGGAGTAAGCTGCAGCGATCCGGAGTCCGCGAATACCAGACCCTCCGTAACCGCTTCCGTCAACTCGGGAAAGTGGCCGCAGACATCGCTTCCGAAACGGTTGATATAGGAGCGGCGATCGAGTCGGCCATCGAGCAGCGATAAAATCAAATAGCGCCGCCGCTGCTCTGCTTCACTTAGGTAGAAGCCGTGCCGTGCTTGTGCGTGATCCTCGGCCGAGGCTGAAATCCATGAGGCAATCCGTTCTCGGATC
>CALLYL010000264.1 GCA_937859535.1 uncultured Myxococcales bacterium | reverse complement strand
ATGATCGCCCGCGATCAGATTGGAAAGCTGCTCGCGCACGGTCGGGTCCATGTACTGCCAGCCGGCCGGTGTCGACTGCGCTTTGATGTCGAGGATGCGGTCATCGTCTTGGCTGGCTGAAACGCCCTCAATCAGCACGAAGTAGCGGGTGACTCCCAGTGAGCCCATGCCACCGCGAACCTTCTGTGCCACATCCTTGATCCGAAAGTAGGAAGGAATCTGGCGCAGCCGTCCGGTAAGAGTCGCTTGATACGCTGGCATGCTCGCTTGAATGGCTTGCAGTACCGACGGTGATACTGACTGGACGCCGGGCTTGTCAAAGTCGAACATCCGCTTGCCAGAGGCCACCGTGGTCATTTTCTTGAGCACGCGCAGGTGGGTCTGTTCGGAGAGCTGTGCCATCCAGTCGGATAGGAAGCTGGGGGTGTTATGAAGCGAGTAGGTGGTGATGAGCTCGTTGCTGTTGTCGCGATAGCCGCGCAGGGTGTTTAGGTAGCTCGTTGACAGCGCGTCAATCAGTTGTTCCTGAGTCTTGAGCGGCAGGCCACCGTTCTCTTGAATCGCCAGCAAGATGCTGATCGCCAGGCGCCACAGATCCATCTGGTAGTCCGCAATGAGTGTCTCGTCAAAGTCATCCAGATCAAAAATCACTGCATTTTGGTTGGTAAGGAGTGCGCTTACGTTGTCGCAGTGGGCGTCTCCTTGTATCCAGACTTTCGTCGTTGGACCGCCAAACGTGGTCAGCAGCGGCGAGCTTCCGTAGTCGGTCCAGAACAGATAGTTGGTGGCGCGGAAGAAAGCGAACATGGATTCCGCCATCATTCCGTACTTCTCGCTGCGTAGCGGAGACGGCAAGCTCGCGTTCTTCTGGTTGATCTGATTTACAATCCAGTCGGCGCGAACCTCCGCAGAGGTAGGGGTGGCGATCGAGCAAAGGACAAGCAGGAGCACGACGCGCAGTCGCTGCGCTCCCATCGTCATCACGGACTTTCTCGAAAAGTGCGCCCTGCCCCAAGGATGCATCGGTGCACGCCTCCGCAAACCTCTGTGCACAAAGAACTATCGTAGCTCAAAAGAGCTGGCGCTGTGACAGTTGTAGAGTCGTTAGCGAACCCAGAACCACCAGACTGCTACCGAGGCCGTGATTCCTACCGCAAGCAGAAGTGGGAAAAGTACCCACTTGGTACGAAAGCCAACCGCCGCAACGCTGGCGCTGGTGGTCTGTCCTTCCGTTGATGAGACAGTGGATCCAGCCAAGATTCCGGCTGGTACCACTGTCAGTCCGGAGCGTTCGGGAATCCCAGCGCTGATCGCTTGAATCTCGGGAATCTCGCGAAAACGATCGCGGACCACTCCGGCGTGAGCGGGTCTGTTCGCGGCGTTTCGATCCAGCATCTGGCCGAGCAGAGTCTGGAGCGCAGACGAGATCGGCTGCTGAAGCGGAAGGGGGGGCACGTCTTCGGTAAAGCGCTTGTGAAGCAGAACCGTCCCGTCCTGGCGATCTTCGTAACGCTTGGCAAACGGTAACAGTCCCGTCAGAAGTTCGTGTAGTAGCAGACCGAGAGCATAGACGTCCATGCGTGGATCGCCAGGTGCTCCTTCAAATCGCTCGGGGGCCATATACAGAGCCGTTCCGAGGTTGGCGTGGCTATCGGTACGGAGAGAGTCACCGAGCGGGCTGCTGCTTTCCAGAATCTTGGCGATCCCGAAGTCCACGACCTTGGCTTGCTCGCCGTCTTCCTCATCCTCAATCAGCAGTACGTTCTCGGGCTTAGTGTCAATCAGTAGATCGCCGTCGGGAAATGGCTCTCTCTTCGTGCGTTTAGGAAGTGTGCGGGAATCGCGAATCGGGGGAACTGTCGGAAAAAGAGAGTCGGGTTCCGTACTGCAACCACAGTGCCGAAAACAAACCACAACAGACCGCATCCTCTGTTGACGGTTTCGGCTGTCTTCAAGATCCAGATCGGAACGAACGCTGGGGTCGGAAGAGTATCATTTTTTGAAAAAATTATGTAAATCTTGGTACGATAAATGGTCAACACTCACCAGGAGTATCCAGTATGCGTGTCCGTCACACACACCAGCGAACCCAGTTGCTGTACGCGATCCTGGCTTCGCTGATCCTTGCGCTCGGCATGGCCCCGGCGAGCTGGGCAGCACCGAAGCTGCGGTATCAAACCGATATCAAAGGTGACATCGTGGTCATCGGCAACACGCTCGGCCAGGAGTGCCGGGTGACGGACAGCCAAGGCTTGGCTTTGCCAAAGCCGGTCGTTGGTATGGTGGGGAACTGTGGTGAGCCAATCACGCTCGATGACAGTGCTGCCGACGTACTGTGGCAGGCAGAGGACAACTCGGCGCGGGCAGACTCCACGATCTCCATCGGGCAGGCTCGCAGCACCGCCCAGTTGACCTTGCCGCAGGGGGCCCAAGTGGCCTACGCACGGCTGTACTGGGGTGGCAATCTCGGGGAGGACATTGCTCTGGCGAACAGTGCCATCAACTTTGAAAAGACGGGCAGCGGCGGCTTTTCCATGATGCTGCTACCGAGCCCTGCGAAGGATGTAGTGACGGCGGTCGGAGGCGGAGGAGGGCACGTCTATCAGGGCTCTTATGACGTGACGGCCCTTGTGCAGCGCTACGGCGCGGGTGCCTATCGTGTGGGAAACGTCGTCCGGCGCAGCGTGATCAATCGCGATGAAGATGTGCAGTTTAACTCGTGGTCCATGGTGGTCGTATATCGGAACGACAAGGAACCGGTCCGCAACATCAACGTGTATGACGGTCTGGATAGCGTCGACATTGGCCGGAGCGTGAGCCTGGGAGTGATCGGATTCAGAGTACCTGAAGGAGGTGCGCCCCAAGGCAAGCTTGGTGTGATCTCCTATGAAGGAGATACTGATAAGAAGGACTCTCTTCTATTCAATAACCAAGCGGTCGGTGATTCCATAAACCCTACGGACAATATTTTCAACGGAACGCGAAGCCTTCTGGGAATGCCAGTGTCCGTCCCTGGTGACCTGCCGCAACTTACCGGTACCGCAGGCAGTATGTCTGGGATGGATCTGGATCAGATCGACATCTCCACGATGCTAAAGGCGAACGACATCCAGGCCAGCATTCAGGCCAATTCGGTCGATGATGTCTACTTCGTAGGGGGTCTGTTCACCTCGATCCGTAGCAGAAAGCCCGTCATCGAGACCACGCTCACTGCGGATCCGAGTTCGGTGCGGCCCGGCGACGTGGTTACCTTTACTTCGACGACCAAGAATGTCGGTGAAGATGATGGAACGGATGTTGTCATTCGTCATCCCCTGCCGGACGGACTCACCTATGTGCCTGGTTCGGTCACGTTTGTGAGCGGCCCGGAGAATGCACAGAATGGTCCGAAGACCGATGGAGCTGGCGATGATCAGGCCGAGTTGGTTCCGGATCCTCTCACCGGCAAACCAGTGCTGGTGATTCGGATTGGCAAGGGAGCCAACGGCACCTTGGGAGGTCGCCTGTCTCCGTCTGATGCAGCGGTGGTGGTGCAGTACAAGCTCAAGACGGATCCGAATGCGATGATGAAGATTCCGACTCAGAGCACGACGACCGCTGGGACTGCTGGGAATCCGGCACTGCCCCCTGCAACGATTCCTTCGGGCAACGGAGTACAGCCTGGTGCGCCGACGGTGGTGAATGTTCCGAACTACAGCGCTGATCTCCGCGTGATCGTGACGAAGAACCCGAACGATGCGCAGCCTGGTGCTCCCGCCACGTACTCTGTCGATGTAAAGAACGTTGGCAATAC
>CALLYL010000263.1 GCA_937859535.1 uncultured Myxococcales bacterium | reverse complement strand
CTGCGGGTGTCGCATAATCCCTCCTGTCACCCCACCACGTTCCCAGATTTGGAACCAGAATCAACAGAAATCGCCGGTACTTGCGGCCATCCCAGCCACAGCGATTCATCGGTCCGACCAAAATGTCGCACAAGCAACTGGTGGGCAACCAGGCTTTGCGTGCCATCACGAATCGGAAAAGCCGCTGGTCATGGGCAGGAGTAAAGTAGTTGGGTCGATTCAGTATTTGTGTGCCAGCAAAGGAATCAAAAAGACCATGAGCGACTACCTGTTCCGAGGAGAAGCGGCCCGTCCGGCGTGGTCGGGATACTGGTGGCCAATGTTTTCGAGCCACGACCGCGACGACTACATGAACCTGTACGAAGAGGGCGGACCGCTCGATAAGTACGACCAGTACTGCGTGGCGTCCGGGCTCCCAAACCCGCGCAGCAAAGAGTTTGAAGGCTGGCGGCACTTTGCCGACAAACGAATGGAAGATGCGACCGGCTACACCGCATTCTGGTGGGGCCACTGCAACGGTTGGGCGGCGGCGTCCGTGCTGGAAAACGAACCGAACCGTCCCCGCGAAATCAGCGGCATTGAGTTCCAAGTCGGCGACCAAAAAGGACTCCTGACGGTCTGCCACAACGGCGATCCGATCGACATCATCCGCAAGCTCGGGGAAGACGATGCCCACCTCTTCCACTCGACGGTGATTCAGTCGATTGGCAAGGAAAAGCGCGGGCTTATCTTTGACACCAAGCTCGATCCCATTGATCCCAAAACCGGCCAGCCGACCCGCGAGGTCTGGAACTATCCGGCCTATCGCTACCAGTTCGACTACAGCGACGTTGGGCCGAATACCTGGAACGTCACCGCGCAAATCTGGTTTGCCAACGATGCCGTCGAGCCCAACTTCGTCGGCGTCAAAAACTGGCCGATGGACGAGCGGCCCAAGGTCTACGCCTACCGCATCTCCGGCAGCAGAGAGAATCCGACCAGCGGAAGTTGGATTGGCGGGTCTCGGCTCGACCACCCCGATCTGATGTGGCGACCGCAGCCGCTGTCGGTCCAAAATGCCGCCGAGCAGCGCGATCCGGGATCGAGTCAAACCAACTTCCACCCCACGCTGCGCACGCTGGTGTACTCGATCTGTGCAGGCGAAAAGGCCACCGTGACGCAGACGATTCGCGAAAAGTACAAGGGGCTCGACCTGCACTGGGTGATCACGCCAGACGAGCAAGGCGCGTATCCGCCTCCGCTCACCGTTGGGGATTTCTGGCGGTATTCTGTAACAACCCAAGACACCATTGGCAACTGGACTCGTCCCTTCCTCATCCACGTCGAGGTGGTCGGCTGGGACAAAAACGACTGGGTATTCGAGGTCGGAGCGATCCACGAAGGCGATATCATTCCCGAGCGCCACGTCCTGTACTTCACCAAAGACACGCGGATTCTGTCCGATGCCTCCCCGTATCCCGGTGGCTATGCGTATACCTTGCGCCAAGACATCAACACCCGCGCCTTCACTCGCAGCGACGATCCAGCGCTGTGGGAAAACAGTCCGCTGCGGAGGCTCCTGACCCAGGTTCCCTATGCTTGGGATCGCGCAGCCATGGAGCCAGTCACGCAGATCACCCTCAGGTCGCTGGGTCGAGATCCGATCGCGTGCCGCAAGCTCGCCGTTTCGAAAGGAGTCCAGACTTGGGCCGATCACACCGTCAGTAGCCCACGCGGCAACCTGCGTGGAATGTTCTTGAGCGCAGACCTCGACAAGGTATCGGCGCAACTGATCGACTTTGGGCACAAGAACACGTAAACCAACATCGCGAAGTGAGGATGTCCATCGTGGAAACACAGAGCCCCCCGAACGCCGACGATATCAAACAGCTAGCCCAGTCACAGTTTGCGGGCTCGGCGCAGCGCTTTGTTGAAAGCAAGTTGCATCGTGAGGGGGATGATCTGCACCGCATGGTCGAGTTGGCCCAGCTCTCGGGCACAGAACGAGTGCTCGATATTGCAACTGGAGGCGGACACACGGCGCTGGCCTTCTCGCGACAAGCGCGAGAAGTGGTGGCCTCGGACCTGACGCCACGCATGCTGGAGGTGGCAGAGGAATTCGTTCGCAAGAACGGACAACAGAACGTCCTCTTCGTGCGTGCGGATGCGGAGGCGCTGCCGTTTGTGGACCGCGACTTTGAAGTCGTGACCGCACGGCTTGCGCCTCATCACTTCCCGGCCCCGATTCGTTTTGTCCGTGAGGTGGCGCGAGTCCTCAAACCCGGAGGGCGCTTCATTCTCGACGACAACATGGCTCCTGAAGACGATGAACTAGACGCTTGTATGGATCGCTTCGAGCGCTGGCGCGATCCCAGTCACGTCCGGGCTCTCCGTCTGTCGGAGTGGCGCTCGCTCTGTGAAGAGTCCGGCCTGCGGGTCATCCATACCGATCCACTCACCAAAAAAGTCTATCCCTACGTCGAATGGACCGAGCGGATGCGGCTCCCTCACAAAGAAAGCGAAGGCCTGGCACAGTGGCTGCAATCTGTCTCGGCCAAGTGCAAGGACTACTTTGACATCCAAGTGAGTGACGGCAAAGTAGTCTCTCTGTGCGCCACGTTCGGAATCCTCGTGGCGGTCAAATAGCCATCATCGGTCACCCTCCCGTGATGCTGAAGTATCGGGCATCGGGGTGGTGACTGATGATCGCGGCGGTGGACTGCTCTGGGACAATCTGAAACTCTTCCGACAACGCGATTCCGATCTTCTCGGCCCCCACCAAGCGGAAGAGTTGCACGTGATCTTCGAGACGCGGACACGCTGGATATCCAAAGCTGTAGCGACTCCCTTGATAGCCCTGCTGGAAGAGTCCCTCGGTCAGTGGCGCGTCGGCACCGGAGATGCCTAGCTCATGGCGGACCCGCTTGTGTAACCACTCTGCCAGGCCCTCTGTCGCTTCGACCGCGAGGCCGTGGAAGTGCAAATAGTCGTCGTAGCGATGCTTGGCAAACATCTCTGCTTCGACCTGGGCGGGCGTATCCCCCATCGTCACCAGTGAGATCGGCAGGACATCGAAACCCTCTTTGAGAGCCTTGTCCTTGCGACGATAGAAGTCCGCGATACAGAGCCGCTTGCCCTGTGGTTGGCGCGGAAACGTGAAGCGCTCGGCCTCTGTCAGCGCGTTGGGAGTGCCCGGAGGATGCAGCACCACCAGGCTATTTTCCTCGGAGTAACAAGGGAAGTAGCCGTACAGAAGACGCGGCCTAAGCAGTCGGCGTTCGATGGCGCGCTCACACCACCTGTAGAACTTCGGCTCTACCGTCTCTGTGACAAAGTGTCGG
>CALLYL010000262.1 GCA_937859535.1 uncultured Myxococcales bacterium | reverse complement strand
GGGAATCGGAACGGAAGTGGACTTGACCTCGCTTGGACCAGGAGTCTCCGCTGGCAACGTACTGGCGAGCTGCTCCTCAATGTGCCATGGCAGAAGCGTCTCACCATCGACGGTCGCGGCCACGAAGTCCATCAAGTTGCGTAGCTCACGCACGTTGCCCGGCCAGCGGTGACCGAGCAGCTGATGCATTGTCGAGTCCGCAATCTCCAGCGGCGGTCGATTGCACTTCCGACAAGAGCTGGCGAGCAGCGAGCGGGCCAAAACTGGCAGCTCGCGGGGACGATTGCGTAACGGCGGCAGCGACAGGCGGGCCGAGCTCAGACGGAAGTAAAGATCGCGACGAAAGCGACCCGCCGTGATCTCAGCCTGTAGGTCTCGATTGGTTGCGGCGATGATCCGAACATCGATCTGCCGCTCGCGGACATCCCCCACCCGCATCACCCGCTGGGTTTCCAGCACGCGTAGCAGCTTGGCCTGCACCCCGAGCGGCATTTCGCCAATCTCATCGAGGAACAGAGTGCCTGTGTGGGCACTCTCAATCAGACCTTGCTTGGTGCTGACGGCTCCTGAAAACGCACCCCGTTCATGTCCGAACAGCTCACTCTCGACCAGATTTTCCGTGAAGGCAGAGCAGTTGAGCGATACCAGGGGTCGACCCTTGCGGGCTGAAAAGTGATGTAGTGCTTTGGCCGCTAGCTCCTTGCCGACCCCCGTCTCTCCTTCGACCAGCACCGGCAGCTCGGCTTTAGCCAGCCGTTCGATCAGCGAGTAGAGCTTCTTCATGGCCGGCTCAACGAGCAGGATCTTCTGATCGCCAAGCTCGATGGTGGTAGCCGTGTCCTCCACCGCAATCGTCATGGCCCCAGGACGAGAAGCGGCCAGCGCTGATGACTGGCAGGCCAAAAGCAGCGCATCAGGATCGCTGCCATCCCGAGGGCAAGATACCGTGCCGATTCTCAGCTCGCCGCCCAGCGAAGCAAGGGCCCGGGCTAGTTGCTCTGCTTGAGACGCCGCCGCGGCAGCATCGCGTTCTGGCAACAGCACCAGCAAGTTCGCATGACCTGCCCACGAAACCGCATCGCTCACCCGTAGCTGGCCGATCAGCGCGTCGAGGATCGCGGGACGGCTAGGGACGTTACCGGAAAAGTTCAAACAGAGCAGCGACACGGGACGGTGAAAGTGTAGCGAGCGATCTGTTTCTTCGAGAAGCCGCTGACGCAGCTGCGCGGTGTTGAGGGCTGAGCGCTCCGTCGGCGCTGTGCTCTCGCGGTGAAAGATCAGCGTCGAGCTACAAACGGCAATGACATCTCCAGACAGCAGTTCCGTTGGAGCGTTCACTGGCTCGCCATTGACACGGGTGCCGTTGCGGCTGCCCAGGTCGGCGACCCATGCATCCCCATTGCTCAGATCGAGTCGGGCGTGATGGCGCGAGGCTGAGGTGTCGTCGAGACGAATCGCAGCATCTGGGGCACGTCCGATCACCACCTCGCCATGCGTCGGCAAGTCGAACGGATAGGAAACCTGACCGTCGATGACCAAGAGGTAATTTCGCTCCGGGCGAACCGGCTGGGCCGTGCTGCGCGGCGGAGCTTGCATCGTCGCGACCTGTGTTTGGTCTGCTGGAGGGGATCCTTCGCTGTCTGTCCGCTTCGCCATCTCTGCGTCGAATCATACGCAGCGGCGAGCCGCTTGACTAGCCCTCGAATGGTCACGACGTGTGCGACCTCAGGTTCTGCCTCAGAGTTTCCTTAGCAAGCTCGCCTTCCCAGTGGGAGATGGCGAGTGTGGCGATGCCGTTTCCGATCAGGTTGGTGATGGCGCGGCCTTCTCCCATGAAGCGGTCGACGCCAACCAAAATCGCGAGTGACTCGATCGGAATGCTGGGAACCGTCTGAACGGTTGCGGCCAGGGTGATGAAGCCCGCACCAACAACGGCAGCAGAGCCCTTCGAGGTGATCAGGGATGCCAGAAGGAGTCCAACTTGCTGCGACAGATCAAGCGGAGTATTGGTCGCTTGCGCCAAGAACAGAACAGCCATCGTCAGGTAGATGTTTGTCCCATCGAGGTTGAAGCTGAAGCCGGTCGGAATCACCAGACCAACGGTCGCTTTGGAACAGCCGAGCTTCTCAAGCTTGCGCATCATCGACGGCAACGCGGTCTCCGAAGAGCAGGTTCCCAAGACGAGCAGGATCTCCTCCTTGATGTATGCCAGATACTGCGGAAGAGATCCCCCCGCCCAGCGCAAGATTCCACCGAGTATAAGGCCCACAAACAGTACCGCAGTGACATAGAAACAGAGCATCAGGAGCGCCAGCTTGCCGAGTGAACTGACACCAAAGTGGCCAATTGTATATCCCATCGCGCCGAAGGCCCCGAGCGGCGCAAGCTTCACAATCAAGCCCATCATCGACATGCATAGCTTTCCTCCTGACTCAATGACATGCAAGATGGCTTGCCCACCACCAGGCAGCATTGAGATCGAGAGCGCGGTGAGGATCGATACAAACAGCACCTGCGTCAGCTCCCCAGATGCGAAGGCACCAAGGAATGAGGAAGGAATGATGTTGAGGAGGAAGCTACCGTGTCCGCCAGCGTGGGCTTTGCTCAGGAGGTCCTGACTGACAGCGCGATCGAGACTCCGAACATCGAAATCGAGTCCGACGCCCGGCTTCACCAAGTTGACCACGACCAGACCGATCACCAGTGCCAGCGTTGAAACGATCTCAAAATACAGGAGGGCGCGCAGACCCGTCTTGCCAAGCCGGCGCATGTCTCCCATCGAACCAATGCCATGTACGACTGTACAAAAGATCGTTGGTGCGATCATCAGCCGAAGCAGCTTCGAGAAGACATCAGCCAGGGGCTTGAGCGACTGCGCCTGCCTTGGGAAGAAATGTCCAACGACGATTCCTAGGAACAGTGCGATCAGGACATGAAAATAGGACGCGCGGTACCAAGGAAGAGGCGCCTTCTCCACCGGACTGACCGAAGCCGTTTGAAGAGACGAATTGTCTGGAGTGCTGAGCGAAGGCAGACTCTTGGGAGTACTTTCGGTGCACCCTCGCTCCGTTTGGATTCCTACATTCAGTGGATGATAGGACAGGGCCCAGGTGCCGCTTGAAGAGATGGAGGTGCTGCTGGCCAACATCGTGTTCACTCCTTGCCATGCGTGGGTACGTACCGAACGCGGATAGAAGTGAGCACAGCACCGTTCATGCCAGCCCGACAGCTTGCGCAGGCGAGACGCTGAGAAACTCGTAGCTCCAACGGAAACCTGGTTATCCAGACCGACTTGGCAGCTGTTAGCCGAACCTGCCGGCAACTTCGGCCAACCAGGCCCATGCAGCCGTTTTGGCTCTGGACGGGGAATGCCGAGCGACTACTTCCCAATCCCAAATCGGCGCTCCCAGGCATCGAGATCATCCATGGCGGAATGGACTGCTTGAGGCTGTCGCTTACCTTTGCTTTCCATGAAGCTGCTCACGCCGGCAAACAGCCCCACAAGTCCGCGGAGTGCGTTTAAAATCCCGTACTCGGTCCGCTCCCGCATTTCTTCCTGCGCAGAATTTCCCTGCTGAACGCAGAGTCCTCGTACCCGCGCTGGAGGAACCCCCGCCAGCAGTAGCTCGCGAATCACAACGGCGGGTTGATCCCCCTGTTGCATCCGCCTCTCTGCAACCCACAGAAGCTTCTGCTGCTCATCAGAGGTTGTCGCAGTGAGAGTCGTCCCCGGCATCCAATGAACATCCGGGTCGAAGCGCTGTGCGCAGCTCTCAGCACAGCAAGGAAAGAGCTTTCGGGCCTTCTCCCATGCATTGGCATAGTGCTCTTGTTGAGGCGCAATCTCGGAGCCACAGACGACGCAGATCATTCTGGAGCGATAGTACCACACCTCCGCGGTCCTGGCCTTCCGGTACGTGCAGGACGGACGGCTCGGTGGCGGCCAACCCTGGGACTCGCTACTCGATGCCCCGTCCGCTCTCGTTACTTCTCCACCGAGTCGACGGTTAGGCGCTGCAGTGACCAGGTTGCGGGGACGGAGTTCTGGGCTCGCGTGTCGCGGTTGATGCCAAAGAGGAACTGCGTCAGGGGGTCACTTGGTGCCGGACCGACGGCACGGCGCTCGTTGTCTGCGCAGAAGGCACTCGGCGTCGCGATTGGCGTCACGGTCGTGACCAGGATGAGGGTGTCGCGACCAAACGGAGGAGAGACAGAGAAGCCACTTCCGATGACGACTTGCTTGGATGCTGGACCGCTGCCGGCGCGGACATCTGGGACAAAGTTTTCGACGTTGCTGCTGTCCGTGAGCGGAACCATCAGCGAGCAGCTGCCCTCGCGATCGAGGCTGAACACATACACATAGCGGGGGCGGACCCGTGGTCCGATGGCATCGGACACCATGGCAAGCTGGTACTTTTTCCCAACCCGGAGTGGCTCTGTTTCGGAGAGGACGCTGCTCGTATCGAGATCAAGAATCGCCAACTTATACGGAAAGGAATCGTCTGTAGGTGGAGAGTCAATCGAGCGCCACAGCAAGACTTTGTTGAGTCGTCGGCTTTCTGTCGCCATGCCTCCTGGGAGTCGCTCTTCATCGCCGGGAATCCAGGCACTGCGGGCCGGAAGCGCCGCCCGATGATCTCCGCTCACCGAGCTTGGAAGAATGAGCGCGTGCTCTACCTGTGCTCCCGTTCCGGAACGAATGAGACGCCCGACGAGATGATAGCTAGCACTGGCGGCATCATCGACAAACTGGATAAAACTGCGACCCGTTGCGAGCTGCTCACGGAGCTTCTCTGCAAGCTCTCGCGATGGCGGTACGTTGATGAACGGTCGGGCATTGGGTGCCCCTTGAAGCAATTTGCGGACGATCTTGAGATTCGGTTGTACGCCTAGGGGGGTCCACTTCCCCGTTGGATCACGCAGCTGCCACTTGCCCGCTTCCCACATCACAAGGTGCGTGGGGCTCTCTTCCGTTGGATCCGAAACGAGGCGGATCTTGGGATCACTTAGCAGGGGGGACCAGAGCTTGAGCGCTTGCGCCAAGTCCTGGGCGCCGGGCAGACGGGCAGTGACGAACACCTTCAGTCCATCGCCGCGTGGAACTCCATAATCCTCAATCTCGAATAAGTCGCCAGGGGAGATGTTGCCGCTATCCCCCGACAGATGCTCCGCAACGCTGCTGGCCATTCCGGTGACTTCGATCACGCGAAGGCGAGTGCCTTGAGGTTCGCGACTCTTGCGGAGGACCGCCTGCACACCAAGTCCGCTGGCGATTCCTGCCTGAATGTGAATTCGCGTGCCAGAGACCCTGCTCACCGCAACCATTGTGCCATCCAGCCCATCGCCCACCTCCGCACTGCGAAAGCCAGGCCCGCTCGCCATAGGTTGACCCCACAGACCTCTCTTTCGTCGGTCACTGGTGGCCCCGAGCACCGGCTCCTGCGTGCTACCTCCAGACTGCATGATGGCACGAACCCGCAGATGCAGACGCTCCACTGAGTCCCTGCGATATGGACCCGCTA
>CALLYL010000261.1 GCA_937859535.1 uncultured Myxococcales bacterium | reverse complement strand
CACGCTGGGAACAGAGTCCGGACCGTATCGAAGATCAAGTCACCTATCCGATCATTACCTCCCTGCTGGGGGCTCCCAAAGTAAAAGGTATTCGTGGCTTTAGCGACTTTGGTTACTCCTATGTCTACGTGCTCTTTGAAGATGGCACCGACATCTACTGGGCACGCTCACGCGTCCTAGAATATCTGTCCAAGATCAAAGCCAAGCTCCCAAATGAAGTGAAGACAGAGCTTGGTCCGGACGCCACCGGAGTCGGCTGGGTATTTCAGTACGCGCTCGTCGATGACAGTGGGCAAACTTCGCTCTCGGACTTGCGCTCCTATCAGGACTGGTTCCTGCGCTTTGCGGTGCAGTCGGTTCCCGGCGTCGCAGAGGTAGCCACGGTTGGTGGCGCGATCAAGCAGTATCAAGTGACGGTCGATCCGAACCGCTTGCAATCGTACGGAATCAGCCTTGCCGATGTCGCAACCGCTCTCCGCAAGAGCAACTCCGAAGTGGGCGGACGACTGGTCGAGATCTCTGGCAAGGAGTTTATGGTCCGGGGCCGTGGCTACGTAAAGTCGATTGCCGATCTCGAGCAGGTGGTCCTGCGCACAAACGATCTCGGAACACCGCTGCGGATTGCCGACATCGGACGGGTCAGTTTCGGTCCCGAGCTGCGGCGCGGAGTGGCCGACCTCGATGGACGAGGTGAGGTGGTCGGCGGCATCGTGGTGATGCGGATGGGGGAACATGCGCTATCGGTGATCTCGCGGGTCAAGGAACGACTGGCACAGCTACAGCCGTCCCTTCCCAAAGGAGTCCGGATTGTGACGACCTACGATCGTTCCGAGCTGATCCTGCGGGCGATGGCCACACTGCGTCATGAGCTGCTACTCGAAGTCACTGTGGTGTCGCTCATCATCTTGCTGTTCTTGTGGCACATCCCCTCGGCGATTGTGCCAATTGTGACCATTCCGGTGGCGGTCCTGCTGTCCTTCATTCCGCTGTATCTGCTCGGCGTTCCGGCAAACCTGATGTCTCTGTCCGGCATCGCGATCTCGATCGGAGTGCTGGTCGATGGCGCAATTGTCGAAGTAGAAAACGCCTATCGCAAGATCCAAAAGTGGCAGGAGTCCGGATCGCAAGGCGACTTCGGTCTGGTTCGACTACAAGCTCTGCAAGAGGTCGGCCCGTCGGTATTTTTCTCTCTGCTCGTGATTGCGGTGGCCTTTTTGCCCGTATTTACGCTGGTCGATCAAGAAGGTCGGCTGTTTCGTCCGCTCGCTCTGAGCAAAAACCTTGCGATGGCGATTGCCGCTCTGCTCGCAGTGACACTCGATCCGGCGATGAGAATGATGCTCTCGCGAATCACTCCCTACACCTTCCGACCAGCTCCGCTCGCCTGGCTCTGCAACCGGGTCTTGGTGGGAACCTATCATCGCGAAGAAAACCATCCGGTCAGTCGCATCCTGTTTCGCTTGTATGAGCCGGTTTGTCGCTTGGTACTTCGCCATCCCAAACGAACGATCATGGGCGCGCTGCTGGTGACGCTCAGCACGATTCCTATCTACCAAAGGCTGGGTTCCGAGTTTATGCCGCCACTGTATGAAGGCAGCATCCTGTACATGCCGACCACGCTGCCCGGAGTCTCTGCGGCGGAAGCGCTGCGGATCCTTACTCTACAGGACAAGATCCTGAGACAATTCCCAGAGGTCGAATCGGTCTTCGGCAAGGCCGGTCGCGCTGAGACTTCGACTGATCCCGCACCATTGTCGATGATGGAAACCACGGTGGTTCTCAAACCAGAGTCGAAGTGGCGGACCAAGGAACGCTTCTACTCCTCGTACACTTGGCGTCCTGATGCGATCAAGGATCAGCTCCGCTCGCTGTGGCCCGATCACATCTCGCACGGAGAGTTGGTACACGCGCTGGATGAAGCGGTACGGATTCCGGGCACCACCAATGCCTGGACGATGCCCATCAAAGCCCGGATTGACATGCTGTCGACGGGAGTTCGCACTCCGATTGGAATCAAGATTTTCGGACAGAGTCCCGCAGAGCTGGATCGGATCGGGGCCCAAGTCGAAGCGGTCGTGCGCGAAGTTCCAGGTACCCGATCGGTGTTTGCAGAGCGAACCTCCGGCGGCTACTTCATCGACTTTGCGCTCAGCAGAGAAGCTCTCGGACGCTACGGACTGTCTGTGGAGGATGCGAACACGGTGATTGCGCAAGCGGTGGGTGGCGAGACGGTGACCACGACGATCGAGGGACGAGAACGCTACTCGGTCAGCCTCCGCTATCCACGGGAACTACGTCAGGACCTCAAAGAACTTTCGCGAGTCCTGGTGCCGCTTCCAGGTGGCAGTAGTGTCCCGATGGGCCAGGTTGCAGAGCTGAAGATGACGACAGGTCCATCGATGCTCCGTGATGAAAACGGAATGCTCGCTGCCTATGTCTACGTCGACTTTGACACCGAGCTACGCGACATCGGCAGTTACGTGGAGGAAGCGCGTCACGCGGTCGCCGCCAAACTGACGCTTCCCAGCGGGTATCGCCTGGAGTGGAGCGGTCAGTTTGAAAACATGCTGCGCGTCCGCGAGCGGCTGAAGCTGGTGGTTCCGCTGACCATCTTACTCATCTTCCTTCTGCTCTACGCCAACACGCAAAGTGCTTGGAAGTCGCTGATTGTCCTGCTGGCGGTTCCGTTCTCTGCGGTGGGGGCGATCTGGCTACTGTATCTGCTCGATTACAACACCTCGGTTGCGGTCTGGGTTGGGGTCATTGCACTGCTCGGACTCGACGCTGAGACCGGCGTCTTTATGCTCATGTATCTGGACCTGTCGTATTCCGAAGCAGAGCAGGAAGGAAGACTCCACAACCATCACGATCTGATCGAAGCGGTGGTTCATGGGGCCGTGAAGAGAGTCCGCCCCAAAGCGATGACTGTGCTCGCGGCGCTGCTAGGACTGCTGCCCATTTTGTGGGCGAATGGAACCGGTGCAGATGTCATGAAGCGAATCGCGGCACCAATGGTCGGAGGCCTCGTGACCTCGTTCCTGATGGAGCTGCTGGTCTATCCGCCGATCTATCTGCTGTGGAAGCGGCAGCGCTTTGCTTAAAAGAATCGCCACAGGGAGTCGACCGCAGTGGTCGACTTGAATCGACGATAGGCCCGACACGCGAAGTACAGCGGAATCAGTCCGAGCAGCCACACCACATACGTCACCGGCAGGCTCGCGCCTTTGCGAAAACCAATCGCACCGATGAAGCAATAGAAGAACAGGTGCAGCAGGTAGTAGAACAGCGGCACCTGTCCAAACGTCGTCAATACCTCCCCCATCCGTCCGATTCTGTCTCCGATTCTGTTCCACACAGACATCAGAAGCACATTGACGCCGGCAAACAGCAGAAGGAACACCAGCGACGGCGGATACTTGATCAGGTTGAAGAACTCGATCACGCTGCCATCACGCGGCAAGCGCAAGTTGCCCGGTCCACCGATTCCCCGCACAAGGAGTGCAACGGCCACCATACCCAGACCGATCCACGGCAAGAGCGACAGGGTCTGGTCCTTGTGACGATGCAGCATCCTCCCAAGTACGATTCCCCACAGCGCCACTCCGCTCCAGGGCACCAGCGGATACAACACGAAACCAGATCCGGTCTGACCCGGCAAAAACAACAGTCGCAGCGGCAGGCTGTAGAAATCACGCAGATGCTCTGGCCCTGGGGTAAAGACGACCGAAGCAGCGATGATTCCCGTCGCTAAGATTGCCAGGTAGAGCGTCCGCAGACGCAATAGCAGAGACGACAGAATCAGCGCCATTCCCAAGCCGCTTAACACCGAAAAGACGAAGGTCATCGATCCCGGAGTGCCTGGCCACGGTCCATCAGGAACCGCTGCGGGGGGCGCTTGACTCACCATAAAGCCAAGCGTCCAAGCACGATTTTCGATGAGCTGATTGATCAGGAGGAGCAGGAGCCCACGTTTCCACAGAAAGCCCCGCG
>CALLYL010000260.1 GCA_937859535.1 uncultured Myxococcales bacterium | reverse complement strand
TTTCGCATATTCAAGGCCCCTTCCGCATGCGCTCAAGTGCGCTGCTGTAGGGACATGCTTAAACCCCGTTCACGTCTCCTCCCGCCATGACGGACGCAGAGGCACTGACCAGGCTACGCGGAGAGAGCAGGGTTCCATCGCCCTTCCCGGCGAACATCCACATGCTGGCACCGCCGCCATCGCAGGCGACGATCACATCGAGCGCTCGGTCGGATGTTACCTCGCTCAGCAGCAGGCCCGTCGGGGCCCCGGAGACAGCGACCCGACGAAAGGGGTCGAAGCTGCCATCCCCCTTGCCGTTGAGGATCGACAGGCTCCCCGAGGAGTGACTGGCGACGACCAAATCGAGCTTGCTGTCACCATTGAGATCACCGAGTGCCAGTCGGCTCGGTTTGTTGTCGACGTTGAAGCTGCGCGGCATCCCGAAGGACAGTTGGGCCGGATAGTAGGCAAACAGATCATTACGAATGGCTTCTTTGCCGTCGGGACGACGCACCTTGACCTCGACCAACCCGAGCTTGCCGGGGCTCGGTGGGAGCAGGGCCGTCAGTTCCTCCTCGCCGGTCAAACTGACCTGAGCCGAATCCACGTCCGCAAACGAGATGCGCGATCCCGACTCGAAGCGGCGGCCCCGAATGGCGACCTTGATGCCGCCACTCGATGGACCACGCGCCGGACTCACCGATTCGATGAGCAGTCCATCGAAACCCGCGCCGTCTTTGCTCGGCGTCGTTTTGCCAGCGTCTGGCAAATACCCGCCCTCGCTACACGAGCCGAGGCCGAGACCCACACTTGCCATGAGCAGTCCACTGCCAAGCTTTCGCCACAGGTTGTCCCACATGGGCGCAAGCAAAGACAGACCAAGCCAGGCAGTCAACGAAAAATCGCGACGCTTCCGTGCTGCACTTGGTCGGTGCTATACGCCCAGCAATGGCCACCGCCGCAAAGGACCGCTCCGCCACGCTCGATGCTTTGCCCATAACGTCTGCGTTTTCCGAGCTGAACGAGATTCGACATGGGCTCCAGCCACATTACGAGACCCTGCGAGCCATCCCGAGCCGGCAAAAGCTGCTGTCGAGCCCGCTGTATGCCGACATCTCCTCGCAGCTCGAGCCGCTGCTCTGTGGCGTTGAGAAAGGGAGCCATGCCAGCCCATCGCCCCCGGGCTTGCCGGGCGAGGTGTTGCGGGTCGTTGCGTGGAACATCCAGCGTGGACGACGGTTGGCCGCAATTACTGAAGCACTGCGGACTGACCCGGTGTTGGCGCGGGCGGACGTGCTGCTGCTGTCCGAGGTAGACAACGGCATGGGTCGCTCGGGCAACCATCATGTGGCGCGGGAGTTGGCGGCCTCGCTGCGGATGCACTATGCGTTCGGCGTCTCCTATCTGGTACTCGGTGATGACGTGCTGGAAAACGAGGAAGGCGCGTCCAATACGCTGGCGCTGGCGGGCTCGGCGGTGCTGTCCCGGTGGCCCATGGGTGCAACGAAAAACCTCGACCTGCCGGAGCTAAAGGACAAGTTTTCGTCGAAAAGCGAGAAGCGGCTGGGCAAAAAGCGAGCGCTCGCCGCCGAAATCCGGTTGCCATCGGGTCCGCTGTGGGTATCGACGTGTCACCTGGACTCGAATGCCTCCCCCATGCAGCGGAGCCGTCAGCTATCGAAACTACTCAGCGAGGTGTCCGCCCAGGGAACTCGCCATCTGGTCGGTGGCGACTTCAACACCACGACTTACGATGCCTCGGGGCCGGGCGCTCTGCTCTTGGATCTGCTGCATAAATTATTCTTCACGGGATTCAATGCGACCGTCGACGGTTATATGACCCCCGAAGACAGCTACGAACAGCCCATTTTCGCCGTACTCGCTGAGCTTGGCTTTGCCCACGCTGGCCTCAACGACCGCAGCACAGGAACCTACTTCTACGACGTGGCGAGCCCATATGAAGAAGCCAAACTGTTCGACAAGGTCGGCAGGCTCGCGACACGCTGGCTACAACGGAGGCTGCGTCCGTGGAATGGCTGCGTCCCGGCGCGACTGGACTGGTTCGTGGGCAAAAATGTCAGCCCACAAACATCCGGCGTCATCGAAGTAAAGCGCCAAGAGGGTATCCCGGCGTCCGATCATCGTCCGATCTTCGTCGATCTGGTCTACTGACTATAAAAGAGTCATTTCATACGACTCTTATCTGGGGTCTTCTCGTTTACGCCGTGCCAATCGATGGGAGCGTGCGGAAACTACGGTGCCCACTCAAAGCCAAGGAAGGCGTAGTAACGACCGTACACATCGACGCCTGCGGTGCCAATTCCACCGCGTGCGCCGAGGAGGATTCCGAACGGATCAATATGCATGCGCACGCCGCCACCGACTGAAGCGGCGGCTGGAGTGCCACCCGACAAGCCGAGCGAGGCATCGAGCTGCGCAACCAAGCCGAGTCGCCAGAGCTGCACTTCGGCCATATAGCTCATCGCCCAGCGAAGCTGATTCTGGGGCAGGTTCACCGCTGCCGTCACGCCTTGTGTCGTTTGAAACCCGAACCGTCCAAGGATCGCCGCGAGTCCCACCGCCGGATCGATGACCACCGGACGCCCCTTGGTGGCATCACGAGGAAACGTGCCCGTTGGAAGTTGTAGCCGTAGCAGCGGGCCAAGTAGTAGTCGTCCACCGAGCGCACTCAGCGGCACACCACGCACTCCGAGTGACACGTCGCCAAAGGCGACACCGCTCGAAGACATGGTGGGATCCATCGGTGGCACCAGGTTGGTGTGGTACAGAAGCGGCACGTTCAGATCGAACGACAAGCGCTGTTGAAGCAGTGCCAGCTCTCCACCGACATCCAGCCGGCTCACCGTGAAGCCAGTATCGCTACGCGTCGAGCCTCCACCCAGCAGCGCATAGACCTGGGTCCGTGGCTGCACCGAGCGACCGGGCAAGCCCAGGACCGCAAGTGGCACTGGTACCGTCAGTCCGTCGAGCCGTCCAGCCGTCAGCACTGGTGGTGGCGCGACCACCGGCACCGAGACCAGCAGCTCGGACTCTGCCTCACCGAGCGTAAGACGAATCTTGTGCTCGCCTTCGCCGAGAGCCAATTTCTGCTCCGCCGCGCAGTCGATCGGTTCGCCCGAATCCACGGTGGCCAATAGCGGCTGCCCGGCACCAGAGAGCTGCAACGCCACCCGCTCGGGGCGCTCCATCGTCAGCGGTCCAGCCTGTCCCTGCGTCGAGGCAATCAGCTTGGCATCGGTACGAACATTGATGATGTAGAACGAACGCGGGGCAGAGGGAGGCCCGACGAACTTCTCGTGATCAACGGCGCTGACTCGGACGTAGTACTTGCCCGGAGACAGGTGAACACGCAGCGGTGGTGCGGCAATCTCGCCACCGGCCCGCCGGTCGTTGAAGCCCGGATCGCGGGCGACTTCAACGATGTAATGAACCGCACCGGGAACCGAGGCAAAGTCGACGACGACCTCTCCGAGTGGCTGTGGCTCCAGCAGTCCGGCCATCGCCAGAACCATAAACGGGCGGTTGCCATCTTCACTGGCGACCCGAGCCTGCCATGCCGGAGCTCCCGGCAGGTCGTGTAGTGCTTGGGCTCCAGTACCACGCAGGATGACACTGCCCTGCCCGGCTTTGATATTGACGGTGGTGCCCTTGGCTCGCACGGAAACCTGGCCTTCATAGACCTGGACCGAGGCACGATTTCCTTCCGCGTCAATGCGGGCGTCGCCCTGGAGCTTGACGTCGCCACCGGGGGTCTTCACGGTGATCGGACCCGTCGTGGACTTGTTGTCCATGTCGGCCCGCAACGAGCCCTGCTCGAGCGACACCTCGGTGGCCTTGCCGCTCTTGGGCATGTTCTTGATGACGACTTTGGAATTCGGAGGGATGTGGAACTTGACCTTGTCGCCGGCCGTAACCTCGACGCCACCTTGACCACTCGTTTCGATACGCATCCGCTTGTCGACGCGTTGACCGGGACGTGCCTCCAT
>CALLYL010000259.1 GCA_937859535.1 uncultured Myxococcales bacterium | reverse complement strand
GTACGACTGGATTCATTCACGGATTCATCCGCAGAACCTGGCCGCGCCCCAACAGATCCCGACAGAACCGCCGGACCGATTCCAACCGTTTCTGGCACTTTGGCTCGATGATCTGTCGTCCGTACTGCGGTTCGGTCTGTCCGTGATCACGGCTGCCGTGGGCTCTGTGGTCAGCATGTTCGTCTTTGGCCTGTATCTGCTGCTGGCGCTCAACCATAGCAAGCTGCGACTGCACGCCAACGGTGCCTTCGCATCGCTGCGCATTCAGGACTACAAGAACTTTTTGCGCATTCGACTGTCACCCACGGGCCTGACTGTCTACCCGATCGGAGTGCGCAAGGTTCCATCGGCCTGGAGATTTCAGCCGAAGACGGTGGCATCCTCGGATGCGCAGGGTGATGCCCAGGAATCCACAGAGGTGGTGAGCCGCTCTCTGTTTAAGCCGATTCCCAAGCGCACGCTCATCGACCGGATCTTTCGTCGCCAGGTGACCGCGAAGAAGTCGACCGGGCCGCATGGCTGGCTGACCCAGAGTGTTCCCGATTCCGAACCATTTTTGATCGAGCCTGGGATTCAGGTTACGCGGCCAGATCTCCAAACAGAGAAGTGAGCCGAGATCGGATCGGTGGGTCTACTTAGGAACCGAAGGACACGCCGACAGGTGTTGATGTGCGAGGTTGTTTCCCGACTTGCATTCTGCGATCGGATGACCCCCTTTTCCGTCGTCGTTGACCCGCAGCCACAGGTCATATGGGGGCGGCAATGGATTCAACCACTCACAGGAGATTCCCACGCAGTCACCCGGCGCGACCGTGCGATCTGTCTTGGCTGTGCAAATCGTCGGCACTCCTGTCCTGAGCGGGTCGCCCAAATAGAACGTTGCGGGCACTCCGGCCGGGAGCGGCACCCCACCGCGATTGCAGACCAATCCAGAGAGTTTGAACAGTTTTACGCAGTCGCCGACATCGGGAGGAAACTCGATTCGGCCGGTCGGGTCCGGTCGTGGCTCGGCACCCGACTTCAACGAAGGCAAGTTCTGGCGATAGGTGTTGTGAACTTTCCAGCTTTCCTGCTCGCGTACAGGAACGGTGCGATCGTCCGAGATGTTGGTCATGTGATAGCTGTGCTGATTCCAAAGTGACCTCGCTGCGGACCAGCGATCTTCGGGATCTTCGAGTACCCGCACTCCGTAGGTGGATCCCGTATGTTTGATTCCGAGTTCAGTCGAAAAACGTCCCATGCGACAGGCGTCATTCTGAGCACTATCAGAAGCAACGACGATTTCCGCATGCCCGTCTCCATCCACATCGGCAATGACTGGCTCATCGAGTATGGTTCCCGAAGTCACTGGAGCCGCAAAGAGTTTCTTGCCATCGCGACCATGAAAGACCCGCAGCCAGCACTCATCACGGTAAACGACTTCGGCCACGCCATCGCCGTTAAAGTCGAAGACTGAAGAACCGGTGCTTCCCGACGACAAATCCTGTGTCTCGGACTGCCACAGAACGCCATCATCTAGGCCCTGACACTTGCTGGGTAGCGGCGTCATTGCGCAGTCGGGACTGTAGACATAGTAATATGATGCGCCTGCTGTGCCTATTTCTGGTCGTCCGTCTCCGTCGAAGTCGGCGATGGTTGGCGCTCCTCCCCAGCCATTCTTGGCGGACTGTGGTGGCATCAGCAGTCGATTGCCTCGGTAGTCAACGATCGACACCTTCTGGTCATCCATTTTGGAACTGACCAGCGCAATGTCTGGCTTGCCATCCGCATTGAAATCTGCGATCGCGGCGTAACCCCCTCCCAGGGGTTTCATGACCGAAGGGGTCTTATCGGCACCGGTCATTCCGTCAAAGACGTTGTGGCCGGTAATCACCTCTGCTCGTCCATCACCATCTAGATCTGCGACCGCAGGAATCGTACCCCACGCGCCCTCTTCAATGATGTTCTTGTTCCACAGTGGTTGGAGCTGAGGTTTGGGATTGATGATGTAGCGGTAGGCCGCGGCACCAACGATGATCTCCGGCAAACCTTCACCGTCTACGTTGGCAAAAGCAATCGCATAGTCGCGTACGCACAGGAGTCCGGCTCCGATCTCGGAGCGACTTGCCAAGACGGCCCCGGTGTGATCAAAGACCGTCAATCCACTGGCCACCGCGACGATTTCAACCTTGCCATCACCATCGAGATCAGCCACTCCGAGGTTGCTACAGCCTGGCCCCGGAGTCTGTTTGTCCCACTTCACCGAACAGTCTTTGCCGCTGAGCGCGATGAGGTGCGTGGCACCTAGATATCCCGCAGTAAAGACGATCTCGGTATCGCCATCGCCTTCGAGATCAATCACGACCGGGGTAGACAGCACGTCTTTGTAGCCAGGTGGCATGACTCCCTTTGGGGGCCACTGACACTTGACGACCGGATTGCGGAACTCTTCAACCGGGAAGCCAGCACCAGCGCACAAGGAATCGCTGCGGCCACGCGGTGCCATGCCCCACGGAATGCAAGCGCAGCGCTCACTCATCAGGTCCGGAGGACAGGCACAGGCGGAGTCATTCTGGCAGTCGTTGTCGGTTCGGCAGTCGCCGCGATCGGGATAGCATCGCCGATCGATGCAGCGTCGACCGCTCTTGCAGTCGCTGTCATGCTCGCAGGCGCGACCTGGGCCCGGACCATCCTCATCTTCTACCATTCGATCGGCGGAACATCCGAGGAGCATGTCGCCGCTTACGCTGATCAAGAACGCCGCCGTGCAAAACTGTTTCCACACGCTGATTCGAGGGATCATGCTCGACTGCGTACACCGGGGAGAGCAAGGTGGTCAATGGGACACGCAAGCAGAGCCATGCTCCTGATTGAGCAGTCTCTGCCATTTGGGTCTACAATCGTATCAATGCGGAGAATTCGAGGAATCAAAGCGCTCTTGCATGATGGGGTCGACCTGACCGCCGACCTGGTACTCGAAGGAATGGAATCCTCGGCCCGCACGGTGCGGCGCGTGACCGATCGAGTGGATCCCATTGCCGGTGCCGTTCGCCTCGTCGATTCGGTGCGCCACGTTTCGACCCTTGGGGTCATGAACACGATCAAAGTAGTGAACCGAGCCGTGCAGAAGGTGAGCGATGCCGGTCTCGATCTGGCGGAACAGCTCTCATTGTTGCCAGCGGGCAGCGGGCCAGGTGCCGGCATGGTGCCACCTGCAGTGTCGATGCGCTCCGACGTTGTGAAGACCTCGGGCTGGGCTGTTGACGCAGCGCTGGGACTGGTGAACGCGGTCGTGGGGGATCATCTGCACCAGGAAGGAAACGGACTCGATCTTGGGATGAGCTTTCGGATTGGTGACTCCTATGTCGAGCTGGCGCGTGATGCAAGCTCTGTGATTGTTCCTAACCCGAGTCCGAAAGTCGCGCTGTTCGTGCACGGTCTGGCCACCACAGAGTGGTCCTTTTGCCTCGGTTCTCAGACCTATCACGGCGAGCCCGGCGTGAGCTTTGGTTCTCTGCTCGCACGAGACTTGGGATATACTCCGGTCTGGTTGCGCTATAACACGGGCCGCCATGTCTCCGAAAACGGACGCTTGCTGGCCGCGCAACTCGAGCGATTCCTAGAGACGTATCCGATCCCGATCGCGGAACTGGTTCTCATTGGACATAGCATGGGGGGACTGGTGGCGCGCAGTGCCTGTCACTATGCCAGTATCGAGTCACTCCGCTGGCCGGGCCTGGTGAGTCATGTTTTTTGTCTGGGCTCTCCGCATCGCGGTGCTCCGCTT
>CALLYL010000258.1 GCA_937859535.1 uncultured Myxococcales bacterium | reverse complement strand
CTTGGTCCTCGGATGCTCAGCATCATACAAGCTCTGAGCAATGCATCCCAGATAAACATGAATGGAGCGATAGGCTGATTTTAGCGCGCCCTGGTCAAGTTCTATGGCAATTTTATTTAACTGGTTCAATGATAACTGATCTCTGTCGAGGATTTCAGTGGTCCAGAGACTATTGTAATCAATTAGCACTGGCTGGCATGGGCCAGATGTTTTTGAGCCAGAAATCAACTCAAAGATAATCTGCACATCGCGTTGTTTCTGTTTGACTTCATGAATATTTGTTCCAATTCTGGAATATGCGGAGCCAAGCTGGCTTATTAGTTTTTGGATTCCCTCCTCGCTGCTATCTGCTGGTGGCCACTGAATTTTCAAGCAGAATTTATTAGCTGTTTTGATATCATCTTGAAAATTGCCTATTTTTTTGGCGAGCTGAGAAATCAAGCGTAGATATCTGCTTTTCCCGGCACCATTTGGCCCGGCCAGCAGGACAACGCGCTCGAGTCCACGCAAGTTGGCAGAGCGAAGCCCAAAAGAAGCAGCGGCCAATTTTGGAATCATGTTATCCGTCTCTGTTTCTTCGTGCTGGTAGCCGGTTGAGGGTGAAGTCCTTGAGCGTGTCGATTGCGACTGCCGGTTCACCTAGCTTCTAACCTGGGGATGCGTTGGGTACATTCGCCGTGCTGGACGGCGTGTTTGTGCTCCAAAGGGACTAGGGAACTCTTACGACATCCGAGACGACCCGGCAAGGAGCCATCCTTGGGCTACTTTGCCGATTGCGGAATCTCGGTCGACGGGACCCCTGCTGAGCGGCGGTCTGAGATGCGTTAGAGGATCGCGAGGTCACAATCGGCCATGGTCGGCTCCGATCACGCTTCCGACGTCATAGGTCGGCAGATTGGACTGTCACACTGGTGCGAGTTGAGCCGGGACGGGGCGAAGCTCAAGGACAGAAGGTGCGGGTGCGCGCACTCAGTAGGATTCGATTCAGCTCAGCGATGCTCCATGCGCGCACCTTGCTATGGATACACGGAGAGCCTGTGTTTTGCTAGTTGTCACGACGCTGTCAGTATTTCTCGCAGTCTCTGCAACTCCCCATCTGAAAGGTTCGATCGGAGCAGAGAAGCAAGCTGGAGGAGATCTGCCCCGTGCTCTCCGCGTGAACCGAGTAGATCGGCGACTCGACGCAGACCGATGTTTGCAACAGAGCTGGCATCTGCGTAGTGACGGGCTGTCGTCGTAAACGATGCGTGACCGAGTGCGGCGGCGACATGTTGAGCGGTCGCTCCAGCATCCAGCGCGAGCGTGGCGTTGAGTCCCCGCAGGCTGTGCGGACATACCTTCGGCAGACCGAGCTGCTGACACAGAAGCTTGAGCCGATAGCAGATGATGTCGCGGGTGTGCATCCTGTCGCCGGGCGGACCGAGCAGTGGCGCGTCAGCGGGCTTGTCTTTGGCGTGAAGGAGGAGGACTTCGCGCAGTGCATCGGGAATCTGAAGTCTTCGTTTCGCGTTGTTCGTTTTGCCAAACGGAACCCACAGAATGTGGCCTTCATCGTCGAGATCGCGCACAACTCGGACCAGTGATTCTGTTGGACGAAGTCCCAGAAAAATCTGCATCAGAATCGCAGTCGATCCTGCATCCAGAGTTTTCGCGCGCTCCATCGCAACCGCGACCAGCTTGCGGGCTTCGTCGATGCGAAGCTGCTGTTTGCCTCGTTTGGGACGACCGATAGGGGACACTTCGGCAAACGGATTCTGTGCCACGTACCGCCGAGAAATGGCCCACTTGTAGAAGTGCTTGATGCGACGCAGGAGCAGGTGATGGGAGTCGTTGGCGATCGGCTCTCCGTTCGACTTGGTACGCTTTGTTTCGTCGAGGTACATCTGCGCGGCGCGCTCCGCATCAATCGCGGTGAGTGGTTCGTCGAGCGGGAGGAATGGACGCAGCATCCGACGGACTTTGTCGGCTGTGTCTTGGCTGACGCCTCGATCGACGAGGTTCTTCAGGTACTCCTCCAGCGACTCCTCAAACGAGCGGGCGATGTGCTTTTTGATGACGCCTTTTAAGTCATCGCGCAGCGCGAGTGCCGTTTCGTAGCTGTCTGCGACGAGCGCTTTGCGCGTGTCGCCGTCGAGCATCACAATTCGCCACTTGTCCCCATTCCTGTAGGGGCCAAGCACGCGGGCAGACTTTTGCATGGTCTGATCATGTTCGCATGTTGCGGCGTCGCCGGGAACCGTAGTCATTTCGGATACATGCGACTTGGCGCGGAGGCGGCGCTTGCGATGGGACTTGCGAACGGACTCGGCAAGCGCGGCGAGGTGAGGCACAGACTGTCGGCTGGGCATGGTGTGCTCCGGTTCCGTCTATGGCAGGGCAGTGTCTGCGTGGAGGGTCCGCTCAATGCGCCGCAGACGAGAGAGCAGCAGCGCGGCGGCACCGACGGACAGGAGTGCCAGAAAGGCGAAGTAGCGGTGATGCGGCCATCGTCCCCACGCGAGTCCGATGATCCCTGCAATCGTATTGCCAACTGCCGCTGCTGCGAACCACATCCCAACGGCCTGCGCGGTTCGGTGTGGGGGCGCAATGCGCGTGACGAGAGACAGACCGAGCGGCGAGAGCAGCAGCTCGGCCAGCGACAGGAGGAGATAGCAGCCGGTGAGCCAAGCCGGACTGACACGGCCCGCGTCTCCGCCTTGCAGTCCGGCAATCACCAACACAACGAAGCCTCCGGCGGTCGCAACATATCCCCAGACCATCTTGGCCAGCGCTGAAGGCTCTTTGCTGCGACGGCGGAGCCAGGACATCCCGGTCATCAGGAGTGGTAGCAGGAGCAGAACCTGTAGACCGTGCAGCGCCGCGAAGTGGCCCGGTCCGACGGGGACGGTGCGAGCGAACAAAACGACGCGGCGCTGGGTGTGCGACTCGGCAAAGACCGCGAGGGAGCCGCCCGCCTGCTGCGCGGTCAGCCAGAACACGATCGATAGGCCACACAGCCAGCACACGGCGATCCAGCGCTCTCGATTCATGCGGACAGAACCGCCGACCGAGTCTGTCTCCATCCGTTGCCGACGCTGCTTCGGCAGGAGTCTGGCAAAGACGACCAGCACTGCACAGCAGATGAACATCACGACGACAGATGACAAGAACAGCCGCTCCCAATGGTTTCCGACGCGCAGCCACTCTCCGCACAGGGGCCCCATCATCCCGGCTAGGTTGACGGCAAGGTGCTGCCACAAAAATCCGTGCTCTCGACGAACATCAGCGACGTCGAAGATGGAACCGAACAGCGTGCTGATGCTCGGTTTGAACAGGCTGTGACCAACGGTCATCGCGGCAAGCGCGGGCCAAAGCAGCGACTGATGATCCAGCGCCAGCGCTCCATAACCGAGCATCAGCAGCGCCCCGCCGAGTAGGAGCGACCCAAGTGGTCCGAGCTGGCGATCGGCCAGGATGCCAGCGGGCAGTCCTCCAACGTAAGACAGCGCGGACATCACGCCAAGCAGCAGCATCGCCGACGGCTCGCTGAAGCCGTGTCGGTGGTGAAGGTACAAAACGAACAGCGGCAGCATCGCGAGAAATGCGAAGCGTTCGCAGCCCTGCACGACGCAGAGCAGGGCCAGGGCACACGTCGGGCGTATGGACATGAGCGTCCCTCCGAAGCGGCGCAACTCCATCTGGGAGAGCGGTTAATTGAGAGCGTTACCTTGTGCTACCGGCGACGGCACCAGCGCATGAAGCCAGCGACGGTACGTGGTCGATTCTCAGGGCACACGAGGGGCATTCGGGCCATTTTCAGGGTCTCCCGCAAGCGCAGTGCTTGAGTTGGAAAATCCCCGTGGTACGCTGCGCCGTCCCCACGGGGTCTTGATCGGGCTTCCGAGGACACCGCCCGCACCGTCTGAACCACGGTGCGGGCTTCATCTCGACGAAACAGTTATTCTAAACGGAACACTGCACAAATAGATGGATGGAGTCAAGATCAAAAAGTTCGTCCTCACGGCTGCGCACTGTCGCTCGGCGCGCGGACTGCTTCACCTGACCCAACAACAGGTCGCCGAAGCTTCCGGAGTGAGCGAGAGGACCATCCAGCTCTTCGAGGCTGAGGAGCGACGACCGTACCGCGAGACGCTCAAGCGCATTCAGGCGGCGTTCGAGCAGCGAGGGATTGAGTTCTTAAACGGCGGATCGCCCGGTGTTCGCTTGCATCCCGAGCGCAGCATCGTGTAGTGAGGGAAGCGGTCTGGACTTATGGGCCGCATGTTCATCGTCGAGG